>JBMOIL010000074.1:0-12364 GCA_049317345.1 Candidatus Nanopelagicales bacterium | reverse complement strand
CGCTACTTCGCTGGGCCCGACCCCGCGACCATGACACCCGCTCAGCTCTGGTACGACCAGGTCTCTTCAGTCCCGATGTTCATCGTCTCCATCAGCTGGCTTGTCTCGACCTTCTTCACCTGGTCGCCTGCCCTGTCGCCGATGTATCGGCAGCAGGGCGTCACCATCAGCATCATCACCTGGGGCATCTTTGCCGTGGACCTCTCCATCCGATTCGTGCTAGATCCGAAGAAGAGGAATTTCGTCAAGCGCAGCTGGCCGCTCATGATCGCGCTGCTCTTCCCGCCTCTGCGCATCCTGCTCGTGATCACCGCCGTGATGCGCGTGGCCAGGGATCGCAATGCCCTGGCGAAGATCGTGGGCCTCTACGCCATATACGCCGTGACTTTTGTGGTCCTCTTCGGTGCGCTTTTCACGCTCATGTTCGAGATCAATGCCGCCGGAGCCAACATCAAGACCTTCGGCAACGCCACCTGGTGGGCCCTCGTCACCGTCACGACGGTGGGCTACGGCGACTTCACCCCGGTGACGATCGGGGGTAGGGTCATTGCGGTCCTCATCATGTTCACCGGCGCGGCCGCGGTCGGGGCCGTCACGGCTGCCGTGGCCAGCCGCTTCATCAATGTGTCCAGCTCCCCGAGTGCAAGCAGTTCGTCACAGGAGCCTCAGGAGTCACAGTCGTCCGCTGATCCGCATCCGTCTCCTTCGATTGGCCCCGTTCCGTCCCGTGAGGAACCCCGGCTCGAAGACGTAATGAGTTACCTGCGCACCATGGAGGAGCAGGTGAAGCACATCGCGGAGCGACTTGACCAGCCGTCCGCGACGCGCGGCACGGCGGGTGAATGACTTGACCGGGGCCACCTCCTACGATGGCGGCACCACTCCGGGTGCCAAGCGGCGTCCGTCTTCCCCTGAAGGAGTCGTCAGCATGGATTCGGGCGCGGCTCGCCTCGACCACGATCAGGCAGCAGCCGCACTATCCGATCGTGATCGACGCATCCTTGAGTTCGAGCGCCAGTGGTGGAAGTACGCCGGTGCCAAGGAGCAGGCGATCCGCGACCTCTTCGAGATGAGCTCGACCCGCTACTACCAGATTCTCAACGGTCTCATCGACATGCCCGAGGCACTTGCCTTCGACCCCATGCTGGTCAAGCGCCTGCGCCGCATGCGGTCTGCCCGCCAGCGAGTCCGCTCCGCTCGGCGCCTAGGCATCGATCTCGACGCCCGCTAGTCGACTCAGGAGCACCCGACCATGAGTCCGGCCACGAGCGTGCCAATCGTGGATTCCTCGTCGCGCGCATGGATCATGACAGTGACGCTCTGATCGCCCTTGGCGGCCTGGACTCGGTGACCGGGAGGACGCCGGCGAGCAGGGGGGCGATGGCTGCCACCCCATCCGGTCAGTTTGCACTCTCGGGCCGAGAGTGCTAAAAATGGCTTAGCACTCGAGCAGTCAGAGTGACAGCACTAGGCCGGTGAGGCCCCGCCCGATGCGGGGTCGTCCGTCGCGGGCACCGGCCGCGAAGGAGGGGATTCCCCCTCACATCGTCCCGGGAGGAACCTCACCCCATGGCAAAGATCATCGCTTTCGATGAAGAGGCCCGTCGGTCGCTCGAGCGTGGCATGAATGTGCTCGCTGACGCCGTCAAGGTCACCCTCGGCCCCAAGGGTCGCAACGTCGTTCTCGAGAAGAAGTGGGGCGCTCCCACGATCACCAACGATGGTGTGTCCATCGCCAAGGAGATCGAGCTCGAGGACCCCTACGAGAAGATCGGCGCAGAGCTGGTCAAAGAGGTCGCGAAGAAGACCGACGACGTCGCCGGTGACGGCACGACGACGGCCACCGTCCTCGCTCAGGCACTCGTCAAGGAAGGCCTGCGCAACGTCGCTGCAGGCGCCAACCCGATGTCCCTGAAGAAGGGCATCGAGAAGGCTGTCGATGTCGTGAGCCAGCAGCTGCTCGACATGGCCAAGGACGTCGAGACCAAGGAGCAGATCGCTTCCACCGCCGCCATCTCGGCAGGCGGTGACATGGAGGTCGGCGAGCTCATCGCCGAGGCCATGGACAAGGTCGGCAAGGAAGGCGTCATCACCGTCGAGGAGAGCAACACCTTCGGCCTCGAGCTTGAGCTCACCGAGGGCATGCGCTTCGACAAGGGCTACATCTCGCCCTACTTCGTCACCGACCCCGAGCGCATGGAGGCGGTCCTCGAGGATCCCTACCTGCTCATCGTCAACTCCAAGATCTCGTCCGTGAAGGACCTGCTGCCGATCCTCGAGAAGGTCATGCAGTCGGGCAAGCCGCTGGCGATCCTCGCCGAGGACGTCGAGGGCGAGGCCCTGGCCACGCTCGTCGTCAACAAGATCCGCGGCACCTTCCGCTCGGTGGCCGTCAAGGCCCCCGGCTTCGGCGATCGCCGCAAGGCGATGCTGCAGGACATCGCGATCCTCACCGGCGGCCAGGTCATCTCCGAGGAGGTCGGCCTCAAGCTGGAGAACACCGGACTCGAGTTGCTCGGCCGCGCTCGCAAGGTCGTCGTCACTAAGGATGAGACGACCATCGTCGAGGGCGCTGGCGACTCGGAGCAGATCGCCGGTCGGGTCAACCAGATCCGTGCGGAGATCGACAAGTCCGATTCCGACTACGACCGCGAGAAGCTCCAGGAGCGCCTCGCCAAGCTGGCCGGCGGCGTCGCCGTCATCAAGGTCGGCGCGGCCACCGAGGTCGAGCTCAAGGAGCGCAAGCACCGCATCGAGGACGCCGTGCGCAATGCGAAGGCGGCCGTCGAGGAGGGCATCGTGCCCGGCGGTGGCGTCGCGCTGATCCAGGCGATGGTTGCGGCCTCGCCGAAGATCGATGCCCTCGGTCTCACCGACGAGCAGGCAGTCGGCGCCGACATCGTGCGCCAGGCGATCAGCGCTCCGCTGCGCCAGATCGCGTTCAACGCCGGCCTCGAGGGTGGCGTCGTCGTGGAGAAGGTCAAGGAACTGCCCGCCGGGCATGGCCTTGACGCTGCCACGGGCGAGTACGTCGACATGATCAAGGCTGGCATCATCGATCCGGCCAAGGTCACGCGCTCCGCACTGCAGAACGCCGCGTCCATCGCGGGCCTGTTCCTCACGACCGAGGCGGTCGTGGCAGACAAGCCCGAGAAGTCGGCCCCGGCGATGCCGGGTGGCGACATGGGCGGCATGGACTTCTGACGAAGTCGGAAAGCCTGCTTCAAGGAGGGGTGGGAAGGTCCGTCGGGACCTGCCCACCCCTCCGGCATTGCCAGGCCAGGTTCCCTCTAGGGCGGGGCTCCATAGGTGCGTGGCGTGCCGGATTTTCCTTCAGGCCACGCGCAATGGGACTGAATGGGCTATGTTCCGGTCTTGTTGACCCAATGTCCGGTATCCCTTGTGAGAGGTCTCATGCGCCGCTTCGCCGTACCCGCAGCACTCGCTTCGACACTTGCCTTGGCCGCAGGCCTCATCGTTGTCCCGGCGTCCGCCACGGCGGTGGCGCCGTCGCCGACTGAGTCATCCACTGGCATCGCGGCGACATCTCCGCACGCGACTCCCACGGTCACCCCCGCACCCCGTATCGACTTCGCCGGCCTGGCCAAGGCGGCGGTGGGGGCTGCCCTCGACATCTACAAGTGCCAGCCCTTCACCGAGAAGGGTCTGACGTGCGAGAAGAAGCCGACCATCAAGGACGTCATGAACCGGCTCGATGAGATCGAGCGGCAGATCACGCGCAACCAGAGGGAAACGATGCAGGCGCTGGACGCGCTGCAGGGTGCGATTGACGGACAGGACCTCACCAAGGCTGTGAAGGATCTTGCACCCCTCACGGCTCACATCGGTGAAGCCGGCAAGGCCTGGGACGCCCTCTCCATCTGCACGGACAAGGCCGTCTCGCCCAAGGCAAGGTGCACTGGCTATGCGGGTGTCCCGCTGGAGGACGTGCCTGTCGCGGAGGGCATCAAGGAATCCACGGAGTTCTTTCTTGGCCAGATGGACAAGATCCGACTCACCCTTGAGGAAACCACCCAGTTCTTCGCCGGCGTTGAGGGTCAGCCCGGCGTCGGCCTGCTCCACAACCTGTGGAAGGTGGCCAAGCGGGAGCAGGACCGCGCCTCGGGCGCCTCGAGCCCCGCTCAATTGCCACTCCAGCCGGTGGTAGTCACCCATCAACTCGCTCAGCACTTCTTGCCGACGATGACCTACTACCGCGATCTGGTCTACGTCTACGGTGCCCTGAGGCCCGCGGCGCAGGCGCTGAAGGGTAAGGAGTCTCAGGCGCGGTCCGAAGCGGCGCTCGCGGACAAGAATATCTTCTCGAATGCGGGTCGTTGGAGCGTGACCGGCGCCTTTTCCTACTATCGGATTCCGGACGTCCCGCCGGGGACGTTCGCCTACGTCGGCGGTGACGGCAAGCTCTACAAGATTGCGCCGGGCGCAGGCAAGGGCAGTCACTTGACCGCCGGAGTCGTCATGGAGATCGGCGACCGACTCAAGAAGTATGGCTATGACGCCGACGTTATGGCGAGGAGCGGCAAGCTCCTGCCGCACAACGGTCGCTTCGGTGTCTGGGAGAAGGTCAAGCACCGCAATTTCCCTGAGTACTCATCTGGTGCCTACGCCATCTGCGCCGGAGTGGGGGGTTTTGGGTGTCCAGGGACGCCGGGCGTCGGCACCCGCAAGGAAACCTTCGAGATCGGGCATCCGGACCCTGTCGGATCCAAGGACGGCGACGGCAACATCATGAAGATGCGCTGGGTACCGATGCAGATCCTGAACGACAAGGCCACGTGGTCAAAGCTCGTGAACGGGGAGTTGAACATCGGTGGCAGCTGCTACGGCGACCTGCGCGGTGAACCTCCTTACGGTGTGTGGAATGTCAAATTCCTGGAGACATTCCGGCGGACTGTTGAGAACAGGCATGCGATGTTCGAGTGGGACTGGGTGGGGTACGGCGACCGGGTCCGCAAGTGCGTCGGCCCTGGCGTGTACGTGTCCCAGAACGCGGCGCCACCCTTCTCGGTCGTTGACAAGGGGACGCCCGCAGGGGTCCTTGTGAAGTAGGCGCGGTCATCCGCACGCCGTGAAGGGGCGACTCCCGCCGTGGAGCTGCCCCTTCACGCATTAGTGTCACCTGCGTGACCTTCGCCGGATTTCCCCCTGCGGCATTCGCGTTCTACGAGCGGTTGGCGACGCACAACACCAAGGCATGGTGGGAGAAGAATCGGGCGACGTACGACGAGGCCATCAAGGCCCCGATGGTCGAGTTGCTCGCCGAGCTCGCCGATGAGTTCGGCGATGGCAAGGTCTACCGGCCCTACCGAGATGCGCGCTTCAGCAAGGACAAGACGCCGATCAAGGATCATCAGGGCGCGGTCGTGATGATCGAGGACGGCGTGGGCTACTACGTTCAGGTGTCTGCCGCGGGGCTGATGGTCGGTGGTGGTCTCTATGCGCCGACATCCGGGCAGCTGGCACGCATGCGGGCGGCCATCGACTCACCGGCGGTAGCGACCCTGGAGTCCGAACTCGCGAAGCTGCGACGCGGCAGGCCGGCGTGGGAGATCGACGGGGCGCCGCTGAAGACGCGACCCAAGGGATACGACGCTGACCATCCCCGCATCGACCTACTGCGCATGACGCGACTGGTCTTCACACGTTCCTACGCGGACGAGCGCGTGCTTGCCTCGCGGAAGGCACTGGACGTCGTACGTCGCGACTGGCGCGCGATCGCGCCGGCCAACGAGTGGCTTGCGGACCACGCCGGACCAGACGGGGACCCCGGGCGCGAGCCACCCGGCTAGTCAGGAGGCCCGCTCGGCGGGATCGTCAGGAGTGCGCCGCGCCAACCAGAACACCACCAGCAGGGTCATGCTTAGGAACAGCGCGAGGATCGTGGGAATGATGAAGAGTGCGTCGAGGTAAGCACCGATAGGCGGAGCGCCTGGCATGAAGTTGCGTACCGAGATCACGGAGAAGATCGTCGCTGCGAGCCAGGTGGCCTCGCCGAAATTCGACGCCTTGCGTCCCACGGCGACGGACCAGGCCAGGGCGATGGCGACCGCACCCAACGCGAGGACGAGCGTCGCGAGGATCGCCACGGTAACCCGGGTGGTGAGGGAGCGCTCGACCACCACCGAGTCCGTGACCAGGTTGGGCCCTACTCGGACGTCCTCGGAGATGGAAGTGTTCCACCCTGTGAGGCCATCGATCGGTAGGACGCCACCGACGACTGGCAGCGCTTTACCTGACAATGTGTCCGCGGCAGAGATCTCTACCGTGCCCGTGTAGCTGTCGAAGGGATATCCGCGGACCTCGCCCTCCACACTCAAGGTGGCATCCTGCTCGTAAGCGGATTCCGCGGCGGGCACCACGATCTGGGATGCGTCGAGGAAGGGGAAGATCCGGACGGTCACATCCGATGCATTGGCCGTCCGGTCGACGGAAATGCGCAGTACTCCCTGGATGTTTTCCCTTTCGGGATCTACACGCTGCGGGACGAACACGACGCTCACATCACCTGACGGCACGGCCGCCTCGAGCACGGCGTCTGGTGCGGGTGTGACCCTTGTCGCGAGGTACAGGGCGGCGAAGGCGACGTAAGCCACACCGATGGCGACGACGATCGCTGTGGCTACCGCCTTCATGCGGCGGCCTGGCGTTGAAGGGACTGTCTCCTCGGACTCAGCCACGCCGAGATCCTGTCACGCCCGCAAGGGCGCCGGCCGCGATCTTCGGGACTAGGCCGCGCCGAGCTTGCCGTTGGGCCGCGGCGGCAGATGCCGCGGATCCGCTGTCGGGGCGCTGGATCCGCTCCAGGCGTTCGAGGCACGCTCGGCCGCGGTGCCCACGATGTCGACGATGCGGTCGAGTAGCGCGGCGTCGCTGACCAGAGGAGGCGAGAGCTGGATGACGGGCTCGCCCCGGTCATCGAGGCGGCACAGCAGGCCGAGGTCGTCCATGTGGCGTGACAACTCGCTGCGCAGCAGCCAGTCGGCCTCGTTAGCGTCGAAGAGTTCCTTGGTCTCGCGATCCTTGACCATCTCGAGCGCCCAGAAGAAGCCCATGCCGCGCACGTCGCCGATCAGCGGGATGCGACGCAACTCCTGCAACCCCGCCTCGAAGCGAGGTGCCAGGGCTCGCACGTTGTCGAGCACTCGCTCGCGCTGGTAGATGCCGATGACGCTGCTCGCGATTGTGGTGGTGAGCGGATGGCCGGAGTAGGTCAGACCGTGCATGTAGGTCTCACCGCCGGTGACGAAGGGCGCTGCCATGGCTTCGGTCATGAGGAAGCCACCGAGTGGTGCATGACCCGCGGTCACGCCCTTGGCGAAGGTGATGATGTCGGGGCGTCCATCGAAGAGGCTGGACGCGAACCATTCGCCGACGCGCCCGAACGCCGTGATCGTCTCGTCGGCGACGAGCACGATTCCGTAGCGGTCGCACAGCGCCCGAAGCCCGGCCCAGTAGCCCGGCGGCGGCACGAAGGCGCCACCGCTGTTTTGCACCGGCTCGGCGATGAGCATGGCGACCTGGTCGGGCCCGGTGAAGAGGATGGCCTCCTCGGCTTCCTCGAGCAACGCCCTCGTGAATCCCTCAGGGTCACCAGCGGCGGGGTGGCGGTAGGGGTTCGTATTGGACAGGAAGGTGACGGGCACGGCCATGGGCTCGAAGGGTGCCCGGCAGTCGGGCAGGCCCGTGAAGCTCAACGCCCCCATCGACGTGCCGTGGTAAGCGAGCTTGCGGGCGATCGCCTTGGTGCGCTGCGGCTCACCGTTGGCAGCGTGCCACTGGCGCACGAGCTTCCAAGCGGACTCCACTGCTTCGCCGCCGCTGTTGGTGAAGAACGCGCGCTGCATGCCCAGGGGTGCCGCGAGGTGCACCAGCGTCTCGGCGAGTTCCGCGGCAGACGGATGCGCGAGGTACCACGCCGGCGTGAACGGGAGGGTCTCCAGCTGTCGTGTCGCGGCTGCACCCACCTCCGCGCCGTACGAGTGGCCGAGGTTGGTGCAGAAGAGCCCCGAGAGTCCATCGATGTAGCGACGCCCGTGGTCGCTGATGACCTCGCAGCCCTCGCCGCGCACGATGACCTTCGAACCGGCTTCGACGTACTCGCCCATGTCGGTGAAGTTGAGGAGCAGGTGGTCACGTGCCTGCTCGCGCGTGGCCCGGCGCCTCGGCACATCGTCCGCTGAGGGGCTCGTGCCCTGGCGGAGCGTCTGACGCCCTGAAGCGTCCATGGGTCTCACATCCCTTGATCCTGAGCGGTCGTTCAGGATTCTGGAGAGAGTAGCACCCTGAACGGCCATTCAGCAAGGGTGAACGTCAAGTGTCGCGACCCGCGGATTGCTCCCTATGGGGAGGTCACGTCTCTCAGCGGGGCATGCGCAGTTCGAGCACCGCGGCGTCCCACCACAGGTCCGCGAGGCGCTCGGGGGTCATGTCGGGGTCCTCGAGCGCGAGTTGGATAGCGAGGCCGTCCATGAGCGAAGCCAGCCGGATGGCGGCGGCATCGGGCTCGGAGGGAGCGAACTCACCCGCTGCCACGCCCTCCTCGATGACCTCGCGCAGGGCTGTGCGCCAGCGCCGGTCGAGGGACTCGCGGGTCTCACGCGCATCAGGATCGTGCAAGGCGCGGACCCACAACTCGAGCCATAGGCGCCAGTCGCCGACGGCGGGGCCAAGGCCTGCGCCTAGGTCGGCCATGTGACGGAGTCTCTCGACCGGACCCACCTGCTCCTGCAGGTCGCGGGCGAGGTCGTCGTAGAACTCGTCCTCGAGGAGGGTGAGCGCAGCGTCGAGAGCACCGGCGAGGGAGCGGAAGTGGTAGAGGACAAGGCCCTGGGATGTGCCCGCAGCCTCGGCGATGTCGGAGACACGCGCACCGGCGAAGCCGCGCGTGCGGACGACATCGACGGTCGCCCGCAGGATGCGCTCGCGGCGCTCCTCGGGTGCCTTCGCGGAGAGCGATCCCGACGACGGCAGCGTCCCCTTTGCCAACGAACCTCCCCATGCGCCCGGACTGAACGCTCATTCAGATAGCCTGATGCGCGCCACCATCCTGACAGCCCCAGGGAGACACATGAGCACCGAGACCCCCAGACGCGCCGAGGGGTACGCCGACCTCCAGGCGCGGGCCGCTGCCTTCGTCGATGAGGTGCTCATCCCGCACGAGGTGACTGCTGAGCTTGCGGGTGGGCCTCTGCCGGCTGAAGCGCAGGCGCTCATCCGCCAGAAGTCGATGCAGTACGGCGTTCACGGCGGTCCGCACTCACCCGCGCACGGCGGCCATGGCTGGAGCGTGACGGAGTGGTTCCTCGTCGAGGAGCAGCTGGGTCGATCGACGAATGGCGTGTCGTGGTACATCCCCAATGCCTACAACGTCTGGAAGCACGCCACCCCTGCCCAGCAGGAGCGGTGGCTGATTCCCGCGCTGCGCGGTGAACTACATGACGCCTACGCCGTCACCGAAGCCGATGCCGGCAGCGATCCCTCGGGGATGACGACGACCGCAGTCCCGACGGGTGATGGCCGCTGGGTCATCAATGGCGAGAAGTGGTTCGTCACCTTCGGCTCCATTGCAGCGGTCATCGTGGTGATGGCCTACGCCGAGGTGGATGGGCAACGACTCCCCACCCTCTTCGCTGTGCCCGCGGATGCTCCCGGCATCGAGACGGTGGCTGATGTGCCCTTCACTCACAACTATCCACACGGCCATCCGACAATGCTCTTCACCGACGTGGTCGTGCACGACGACGACATCATCGGTGGAGTCGGTAGGGGTGATGACCTCCAGCGAATGTGGTTCATGGAGGAGCGGCTGGGCATCGCGGCGCGCTGCGTGGGCGCGATGCAGCGCCTCATCGAGGAGTCACTGGACTGGGCCGTGCACCGTGAGCAGGGTGGCGCGCGGCTCATTGACCACCAGGGCGTGAGCTTCCCCCTCGCTGATAGCGCCGCCGATGCCGCTGCCGGGCGCCTACTCGGACTCGATGTGGCCGAGATGGCCGACGCTGGCGCGGATCCCAAGTTGATCCACGGCAAGGCCTCGATGGCCAAGCTCTTCTGCACGGAGGCGGCCAACAGATGCGCTGACCGGGCTGTGCAGATTTTCGGCGGGCGGGGCTACATGCGCACCACCGCGGCCGAGCGCTTCTGGCGCGAGTTGCGCGTCGATCGGATCTGGGAGGGGACCTCGGAGATCCAGCGCATCATCGTGGCGCGCTCCCTTGAGCGGCGCGGCGTACGCGCCATGCTCACGTGATCGAGTGGCCATGGCGGATCTGAGCCGGTTGTTGGCTCCTCGGTCGGTGGCTGTCGTGGGGGCCACGGATCGCGAGGGCTCCTACGCGCACGCGACCTTGCTCAACCTCCAGCGAGCTGGGTTCGCGGGGAAGATCATCGGGGTGCACCCCACCCGGACCGTCGCTGCGGGTGTGCGATGCGTGCCGACCCTGGCCGATGCCGGGACTGTCGACGCCGTCGTCGTCGCGACCCCTGCGGACACCGTGGCGGCGTACATCGCTGAAGCTGCTGCGCTGGACTGCGGAGGCGCGATCGTCTACGCCGCGGGATTCGCCGAGGCCGGCCGAGCCGATCTGCAGGGCGATCTCGTGGCGGCAGCCGGCGGCATGGCAGTCATCGGCCCCAATGGCAACGGCATGGTGAGCGTGCCGGCCCGCGCGCCCCTGTGGGGTGATGCGGTGAGCCTTCCCGACCGGGCGGGCGGCATCGCCCTGATCTCCGACAGCGGCAATATCGGCGTGGTCGGCATGGCCCATCGCGGTGGCGAAGGCCTGCACACCGTGATCTCGGCAGGCAATGCGGCCGTAGTCGACACCCCCACCCTTCTCGGCGAGGTCGCGCTGCTCGATGGCGTGAGGGTTGTGGCGATGTACGTCGAGGGTGACGGCGATGGCTTCGCCTGGTGTGAGGCACTTGCCAGGTGCGCTGAGCGCGACGTCCGAGTGGTCGTCCTCAAGGCAGGCCGGAGTGCACGCGGTGCCGCGGTTGGTGCGGCGCACACGGCAGCGCTGGTGGGCGACCAGGCCGTCTTCGCCGCGATGATCGCCGAGGCGGGCGGGGTGATGGTGGAGCAGCCCCTGGAGCTCCTCGAGACCGCCCGCGCACTCGCACACGGCCGACGCGACGCGCGCGGGGCGGCGTTGCTCACGTGCTCCGGCGGTGACGCTGCCATCGCAGCCGACATTGCCGACGACCTCGGAGTGCGCCTCTCGGATCTCGCACCCGAGACCGAGCGGCGACTACGCGACCTGCTGCCTCCGGCTGCGACCGTGGCGAATCCCCTCGATCACACGGCGATGGTGTGGGCCGACACCGAGGCGATCGCCGCACTCGCCGAGGCCGTGGGCCTGGATCCCGGGGTCGGCCACCTCGTCTATGTCCAGGACGAGCCCCCGGGGCTGCCGCCCGGACCGCTCGCTGAGTGGCAGGCGACGCGCGCCGGGGGAGTCTTGGGCGGTGAGCGTGCCGGTATCGAGACGCTGGTGGTCGCCACCACTCCGGGCCAGGCGGCACCGGGAGCAGTGGCGGGGCTCGATAGCGCGCTGCGTGCCATCGGTGCACTGCAGTCCCCGCCCGCGGATCCGCATCGCTTGCGTGCGATGGCAGCGTGTGGGGAATCCGAGTATCACCCGCGCGCACTCGACGAGCGCGCGGGCAAGGACATGCTCACGCGTCATGGCGTCGCCGTGCCGCGCGGTGTGGTCGTGAGCGACGCCGATGCAGCGGTGACGAGTGCCGGCGCGATTGGCTACCCGGTCGTGCTCAAGGTGGTGGCGGAGGGCTTGATCCACAAGAGCGACGTCGGCGGTGTCTCAGTCGGACTCGCCTCGGACGACGACGTCGCACGCGAGGCTGCACGGATGCTCGGACTCGCTCCGGATGCGCGTGTGCTGGTGGAGGAGATGGTGCCGGCCGGTGTCGAGGTGCTCGTGGCCGCTCGCCGCGAGGGTGTCCTGCCCACGCTGGTTCTGGGTCTCGGCGGGGTGTGGGCCGAGGCGCTCGCCGACGTCGTGTGCATCCCGCTTCCCGCATCGCCGGAGCGCGTGCGCGAGGCACTGGCCACCCTGCGTGCCTACCCCGTGCTCGCAGGTGGTCGCGGTGGAGCGGCGTACGCCGTTGACGCCCTATGCGACGCGGCGAGTCGCATAGGGGACGGGCTGCTGGCCGAGGGGCTCTCGCTGATCGAGGTGAATCCCCTCATCGTCACCGCGTCGGGCTGCGTGGCCGTTGACGCTGTCGTCTCCTAGGGAATCTGAGCTTTCACCCTCGATATGGCAGCCATCTCGAGGCGAAACACCGTACGCGAGCGACCACTTCGAGGACGAAGGCGTGG
>JBMOIL010000073.1:0-12401 GCA_049317345.1 Candidatus Nanopelagicales bacterium | reverse complement strand
GTAGAGCTCTGCCGCCAGCACGGGGGCCAGCGCCGCGACGGCAGGGTCACCGGCCTCGGCGATCTCGCGCGCGGCTCCGGCGGTGTCGTCGGCCACGACCGAGCGCCACCCGTGGTCGCGGATGAACTGCCGGCACTGGCCCAGGGCATGCGAGTGACTGCGCACCGTGGTGATGCCCGCCTCGCTGGCTCCTGGGACAGCGAGAAGCGCGAAGTGGATGGGCATGAAGTGCTCGCCGATGATGTGCAGGCCCGACTCCGGGAGCAGGTGGTGGATGTCGGCCACGCGGCCGGCGATGGAGTTCTCCACCGGGATCATCGCCAGATCGGCGCGTCCCTCGCCCATGGCCACGAAGACGTCCTCGAAGGTCGCGCAGGGCACCGACTCGGCACCGGAGTAGACCTCGCGGCATGCGGCGTCGGAGTTCGATCCTGGCTCGCCCTGGTAGGCGATGCGCTGGGCTGCGGACATGCCGCGAAGCCTAGGGGCTGGCTCGCGTTGCCTAGCCTCCGGCTGCTCGTACGACGACCTCGTGAAGGCGATCGCGGATGCTCAGGAACTCGGGCGTGGAGCGCAGTCCCGCGCGGTCGGTCACCGCGCCAAGCCCAGCCTTCTCGTCGAAGCAGACGCGTCCGGGATTGCGATCGAGTGCGATGATTCGCGTGCTCAGGTAGGCGGCCTCATCGACGCTGTGGGTGACGAAGAGCACGGTGATGCCCCGACGGCGCCAGATGTCGAGCACCTCGTCCTGTAGGCGCTCCCGGGTCAGGGCATCCAGCGCAGCGAAGGGCTCGTCCATGAGCAGGACATCCGGGCCGGCGGCCAGCGCTCGGGCGATGGCGACGCGCTGCTGCATCCCCCCGGAGAGCTCATGGGGCCACTTGCGCTCCTCTCCTGCGAGTCCGACGAGATCCAGCGTGCGTGCGGCGACGTCGTTGGCCTGCTGCGCAGTCATCCCCTGCACTCGCGGGCCGAAGGACACGTTGTCCAGCACCCGCATCCAGGAGAACAGACGTGGCTGCTGGAAGACCATGCCACGCTCGGGTGCCGGTCCCTTGACGGGACGTCCATCGACGAGGACACGGCCTTCGCGCGGCGAGTCGAAGCCAGCGACGAGACCCAGGAGGGTGCTCTTGCCGCACCCCGAGGGCCCGACGATGGAGATGAACTCTCCCGCCTCGATGTCCAAGTCGATATCGGCGAGGACGAGTGGGTCCGGATCGTTGCCGAACCACTGGCTGACATGCTCCAGTCGCACGGACGCGCCGTCATCGCCGGCGGGCGACGGTGGTTGGCCCGCAGTTTCCTGCGGGCCAACCACCGTCACTGCCTCTGTCACGAGCCGAAGGCCTGCTGCAGGAGTTGGGTCGCGATCCCTGCCCGGAGCGTCTCCAAGGTAGGAGCGGTCGGGATCTTGCCCTGGTTGACCAGGAACTCCCCGGTGGCCAGGAGCGTGTCGGCGAACTTGCCGGGAGCCTCGGGGGTGCCGAGCCACTCCGGGCTGATCTGCTCCGCCCCGCTGAGGAACGTCAACCCCTTGATTTGCGCAAGCGCCTCCTCCGGCGTGATGCCGAGCTCGGCTGCGATGGCCGCTGCCGCTGCCTCGGGATCGTTGTTGAGCAGGGCTACAGCCTCATCCTGTGCTCTGAGCCATTTGACGACGGCATCCGGGTACGCGGAAGAGAACTCATTGGTCACGACGGCGAGGTCGTACGTCGGCTTGCCCGCCTTGGCGATATCCGCCGACGTGATGAGGATCGTGCCCGTCTTGGCGAGTTCGTCGAGCGTGGGCGACCAGACGTAGGCCGCATCGATATCGCCGCGTTCCCAGGCCGCCAGGATGTCCGGGGGCTGCAGGTCGATGAGCGTCACTTTGTCCTCGGTGATGCCGGCGCCCTCGAGGGCTGCGAGGAGGCTGTAGTGCGAGGTGGATGCGAACGGCGTCGCGATCTTCTTGCCTTCCAATCCCTTCAGGTCGGTGACCCCGGAGTCATTGCGGACGACGAGCGACTCGGCCGGGCCGATGACGTCGAAGATCCACGGCACCTGGTAGGGGATGGGCTGGGCGAGTCCGATCGTCACCGGGCTGCTGCCAGCGAGGCCGATGTCGACGGCCCCTGCGATGACGGCCGTGTTGACATCGCCACCCGACTCGAACTTCGTCCAGGTAATGGTGGTCCCCGGGAGGGCTGCTTCGAGCAGGCCCAGATTCTTGACCACGAGGTCTCCGTTGGGGATCGCCTGGTAGGCGATGCGGATCTCGGCCGGCAAGGGCTCGGGGGCGGCCGAACTGGTCTCTGGTGCGGCAGTCGCGCTCGACGGAGCGGGAGCGCTGCTCGTGGCGCCTCCCGAGTTCGACCCACCGCAGCCGGCCAGAGCCATCATCGCCACGGCCGCGAATGCCGCAGTGGTGAGACGTCTGTGCTTTCGGAGCAGGTTCATTCTGTTCCCTTCGTTTGCCGCAGCGCGGCTGTCCGCTCGATCTGAGCGGAAATCGTTGGTCATTCCTTGCCTCGCCAATGGCCGACGCGAAGCTGCATTTGGCGGAGAAGCCCATCGATGATGAGTCCGGAGATTCCGAGCAGCAGGATCCCGAGGATCACGGTGTCGGTCTGGTTGTAGCGCTGTGCGTCGCGGATCATCCCGCCGATGCCGGGAACGCCGTTCACTGTTTCGGCGGCGACGACCGACGTGTAGGCGACGCCCACCCCGATGCGGATGCCGACGATGATCTCGGGCAAGGCCGCAGGAATGATCACGAGTCGAATGAGGTCGCGTCGCCGTGCGCCGAGTGACTGCGCAGCGTGCACGTGGTCCTCGTGGATGCCCGTGACCGCGGCCGCCGTGGCGACAGCGATGGGCGGCATGGCTGCGATCACGAGGAGCCAGATCTTGGGGCTCTCGTCGATGCCGAGCCAGATGATGAGCAGGCTGAAGTATGCGAGTGGGGGCAATTGGCGCAGGAAGGTGAGGAAGGGCTCAAAGGCGTGTCGGATGGCCGGCACCGTGCCGATGAGAAGTCCGATGGCGATCCCAAGCACGATGCCGATCCCGGACCCGATGAGGATGCGCCGGATGCTGGCCCACAGGTGCTCCCACAGCAGGTAGCCGCCGTAGCCGCGGACGTTTCCCTCTTCCGAGGTGACGGCAAGGAAGCGCTCCCAGACGGCGGCGGGCGAGGGCACGAAGATGGGCGACCAGATCTCCATGGCCGTGACCAACCACCACACGCCGAGGGCACCGAGCAGCGCCGCCAGGGTGAGCCCCCAGCGCCCGAGAGCGCTGCGCAGGGCCCGGGCGCGGGGACTACGTGCCTTTGGGGAGCGGGGGCTATCCGGCGCCTTGCTTGGCGCGGGCCCAGGGGAGGGCGAAGCCGTCGGCGGCGTCACTGCCGATGCCGTCGGCCCCATGGCATTCCCTCCTCTCAGGAGGTATTGTCTACAAAGTCACTTGGAATACTAGACTATACTCGCGCCGAGAACGCAGCGACACTTTCGAAGGGACAGACATGAGCTCGGTCACCACACTTCAGCTGGACCTGGAACCCATCACCCCGGGATTCGGCGCCTATGTGCTCGACATCGACCTGACCGAGGAGCATGACGACAGCGTTGTCGCGGCCATCCGTTCGGCCCTGGTCGACCGCAAGCTCCTTGTCTTCACGGGGCAGACGCTCAATCCGCAATCGCAGGTGGCGTTCGGTCGACGCTTCGGGGAGCTGACCGCGTCGCACCCGGTCATGCCGTCCTTCAGTCGTGAGTTCCCCGAGATCTGGCAGATCGACAGCATCGATGGGACGGCGAAGAACGACGAGTGGCACACCGATGTCACCTTTGTCCAGAAGCCTCCGCTCGGATCGATCCTGCGTGCCGTGCAGATCCCCCCGTACGGGGGCGACACCCTGTGGGCCGACCTCGAGCAGGCCTACGAGTCGCTATCGGATCCGGTCAAGCAGCTGGTGGACGGACTCCAGGCGGAGCATGACGGCAATCGCGAATTCGGCGACTACCTGCGTCAGAATGGCGGCAACGACTGGGAAGAGGGCAAGGTGACGAGACTCGACCCGGTGGCGCACCCGGTGGTGCGCGTCCACCCTGAGTCGGGTCGCAAGGCGCTCTTCGTCAATCCGTGGTTCACGACCCGCATCCTGGGCGTTTCGGACGCCGAGAGCCGGGGCATCCTCGATGCTCTCTACGCCCACATCACCCGGCCCGACTACGTCATCAAGCACCGTTGGTCGGAGGGTGACGTGCTCATGTGGGACAACCGGGCCACGGTGCATTACGCCGTCAACGACTACGGCGACAACCGCCGCATCATGCACCGGGTCACGATCAAGGGAGACGAGCCCGTCGGTCCCAGAAGCCTGAGCTGAGGGCAGCGGCTACTGACCGCCGCCCTTGCCCGAGCGGGTCGCGTACTGGAAGGCCGCGAGGGCGAGCACGAGTGCGCCCGCGCCGATGCCGAACTGCATGACCGCCTCCGGGTCCGTGCCCTCGACCAGCTCGCCGAGGAAGACCACGGCGATGACCGCGACGACAACGCCGATGAGCTTGCCCTTGAGGTCGTCGAGCGAATGGATCTGCAGCCAAGCGGGGAGCTCGACGGTCTCGTCGACGAAGAGCTCGTAGAGGCCGTAGCCGATGACGAGCAGCACGGTCGCGAGCAGAAGCGTGTCGACGGCGGTGAGCACCGACACGATGGAGGCCTTGAGTTCGACGTCGAGCTGGACGAGCTTGTAGATGGCGGAGCCGATCTCCCACAGCCCGATGACGATGAGCACGAGGGCTCCGACCAGGGCGCCGAGTGCGGGAAGCACGACGACGTATCGGGAGAGCTCGATGAGGCGGCGCACGCCTGAAGGCTAGCGGGGGATCGTGCCTAGCGCCTTTCCCACGCACCGGGGGAGTCGAGGAGGTCGTTGACGGGGCCGGGCATGGCTCCGGCTGCGATGTCCTCCAGCGTCACGTGCTCGAGGACGTCGCGCACCGCTGCGCGCGTGGCGATCCATACCTCGCGTAGGTGCTCGGCATTGCCCGAGTAGTGGACCTCCTCGGGCGGAACGCCGCGCACCGCGGCAAGCGGGCCGTCCAGTGCGCGGATGACGTCGGCGACCGATACCTCCGCCGGGGGCTTCGCCAGGCGAAAGCCGCCCTCGGCGCCGCGCTGGCTCGCGACGATGCCCGCGTGCCGCAGTCCCCGCAGGATGTTCTCCAGGAACTTCGAGGGGATCTCCTGCTCGCGCGCGATGGTCTCGGACTTCACCAGTTGCGCGGGGTCCTCGTCGTAGGCGGCCGTGAGCTCCATGAGCGCCTTCATGGCGTACTCCACCCGCGCCGAGATGTGCATGGTCCCATTGAACCGCTGATGAATGCCCCGGTGCGAGGGGATGCGCCGAACGGGCTCGGGTGAGTCCATCAGCGGTCGATCTCCAGCCCGCGCCTGCGGCGCAGGGAGCGGGCGGCCGAGGAGAAGAGTCCATCGACCACCATGCCCAGGATGAGGATGACGAGCATCGTCGCGAGGAGAGTTGCCGACTGGGAGAACTGCCGCGCGAACTCGAGCTGGGCGCCGAGGGAGGGGCGCTCGGCGATGATGACGAGGAGCTCGCCGGCCATGAGGCTGCGCCAGGCGAATGCCCACCCCTGCGTGAGTCCCGAGACATATGTCGGCAAGGCGGCGGGCAGGACGACGTCGCGATACAGCGCGACCGGCCCCGCACCGAGCACGCGTCCCAAGCGTGTGAACGCCGGAGGCACGTTGTCGATGCCGTTGATGACTCCGTTGGCGATGCTGGGAGCCGCACCCAGGACCACCACGAAGAGGATCGCCTGCTCGTCGAGTCCGAAGAGCAGGATGGCGAGCGGGAACCACGCGATGGACGGCATGGTCTGCAGGCCGGTGATGAGACTGCCGATCGCCAGGCGCAGCGGTGTGATGCGCGCGACGAGGATGCCGATGGTGGTGCCGATGATCAGTGCGAGGGCGAAGCCGGTGATGGCTCGGATGACCGTGGTGCCCATCGCCGACCAGAAGCGCTGGGTCTGCACCATCTGGCCGAGCTCGGCGAGTGTCGCTGCCGGTGACGGGAACACGTAGGCGGGGCGCCAGCCGCTCCAGTAGACGATCTGCCACACGGCGAGGACGAGCAGGATCGCCAGCGCCTTGGGCCATATCCAGGCCCACGCGTGCGCGGCGGCGCCCGCATTGGGCTTGAGCTTCGGCGCCTTCTCGACGTTGGGGGTGAGCACGGTGGTCACGAGTCGGCTCCTTCGAGATGGCTGCGGCCCGCCTTGAGGCGCGCGGTGAGGTCTCCGGCTCGCTCCGCGACGCCGGCGGAGTCCATGAGGCGCGGGTGCGGGAGGTCGATGTCCGTCTCGTAGACGATGCGCCCCGGCCGCGAGCCCATGAGGATGACGCGGTCACCGAGGCGCACCGCCTCGCGCATGTTGTGGGTCACGAAGACGACGGTGAGGTGCTGCTCCTGCACGACCGCTTCGATCTCGTCATGCAGGTGGTCGCGCGTCATCGCATCGAGTGCGCCGAGTGGTTCGTCCATGAGCACGATCGATGTGTCCTGCGCGAGGCATCGCGCGAGTGCCACGCGCTGCTTCATGCCGCCGGAGAGCTCGTGTGGACGCTTGTCCTCCCAGCCTTCCAGCCGCACGACGCGCAGGAGTTCACGAGCGCGCTCGCGACGCTCGGTCCTCGGCACTCCGTGAAGTTTGAGAGCGAGCTCGACATTGCGCTGCGCCGTGAGCCAGGGGAGCAGCGTCGCCTCCTGGAACATGAGCGCAGGCTTGTCAGCCGTCCAGATCACTCCCGATGTCGGGGCGTCGAGTCCGGCGAAGAGGTTGAGCAGCGTGGACTTGCCGCACCCGGACGCACCCACCACGGTGACGAACTCACCGGCGCGGATGTCCAGATCCACGCCGTCGAGCGCGACCGTGGCATCGGGCCCCGTGCCGAAGACCTTGCTGACGGCTTCGGCACGGAGCGCGATGTCGGGCGTGGCCGGCGCCGTGGCGCCGGCGCTCACGAGGAGACGGCCGGCAGGCCGAGCTCGGACAGCACCTTGTTGAGGATGTCCAGGGCGTAGAGCGTCCCGGGCAGGCCGCCGGCGGCGTCGAGGCCGGCCTGCTCGAGCAAGCCGACGGCGACGGCGTCCTCGGCCGACTTCACCAGGGTGCCGGTGAGGGGATCGGGAGTGAAGGTGACCTGATCCCAGGCGCGGTCGAGGATCTCCGGCTTCGGGGAGGAGCCGGTGAGCGCCGCGAGAGCGACCGAGAAGGACTCCTTCGCTGCGGCCGGATCAGCCTCGATGGACGCGATGGCGGCGAGGTGACCCTTAAGCAGGGCGGCGACGACATCGGGGTGCTGCTCGACGAACGCCGTACGGCAGATGATGTGCGTGGTCACGAACTTGCCCTCGGGCCACAGGCTCGTCTCGTCGACGAGGATCTCCGCGCCCTGCGCGACGTACTCCGACACCCAGGGCTCAGGCACCCAGGCACCGTCGATGTCACCGGAAGCGAAGGCGGCAAGGCCTTCGGCATTGGACTGAGGCTTGATGGACACATCGCCGCCACCCTCGGGAGTCGTCTCGACGCCCTGCTCCTTGAGCCAGTAGCGGAAGGCAACGTCCTGGGTATTGCCGAGCTGCGGCGTAGCGAAGGACTTGCCCTTCATCTGCTCCACGCCGGTGATGCCCGGGCGGACGACGAGTGAGGCTCCGCCGGAGGTCGAGCCCGCCACGACGCGGATCGCTTCGCCGCCGGACTGCACGTAGGCGTTCACGGCCGGGTTGGGGCCGATGTAGGAGCAGTCGAGGGAGTCAGCGAAGAGCGCAGTCACCGCATCCGGGCCCGCGTTGAAGACGGTCGGGGTAACGGTGAGGTCGACCTCCTTGAGGGCTTCCTTGAAGAGGCCCTGCTGGGTACCCACCAGCGCCGGAGCGTGGGTGAGGTTGGGGAAGTAGCCGAGGCGCAGGGTCGTGAGGTCCGCTGCAGGCGCCGCGGATCCTGACTCCGAGGAGGCTCCGTCCGAGGAGCCCGAGGAGCAGGCGGCGAGGGCGAGAGCGGCGACCGTGAGGCCGACGCCGAGGCGGATCCGGGTGGTGGCGGGCATGAAAGAACCTTCCGTTGGGTGATTTCCCATAATGTCTATCAAGTCACTAGGCAATAGTGTCAAATTAGCCCGAGTTTTCCGCGTGTCGCGGCGTGGGGGTGGCCCGCACGAAAGCGGTGGTGAGCGGGGCGCCTAGGCCTCCCGCTCACCACCGCGGTATATCAGGGCTGAGCCGTCCATCGCAGATAGGGCTTGACGACCTCAACCTGCCCAAACCGCTCGATTGCATCGTCGGTGCTGAGCAGTGGCGACACGATGACCCGGTCGCCGGGAGTCCAATCCACCGGCGTCGACACGGGCGCCGCATCAGTCACCTGCAAGGCATCGATGACACGAAGCACCTCGGCAAAGTTGCGGCCGACGCTCTTGGGGTAGGTGAGGGTGAGGCGGACCTTGTTTGCAGGGTCGATCACGAACACCGACCGCACCGTCGAGGTGTCGCCTTCGCCCGGATGGATCATGTCGTACAACTCCGAGACGACGCGCCCTTCGTCCGCAATGATCGGGAAGTTCAGATCCGTCCCGCCCACGTCAGCAATGTCGCCTGCCCAGCCTCGATGCGAATCCAAGGGGTCGACAGAGACCGCGATCGTCTTCGCTCCTCTCGCGGCGAAATCGCCCTGAAGCGCGGCCGTCCGCCCCAATTCCGTCGTGCAGACGGGCGTGAAATCAGCCGGATGAGAGAAGAGAACCGCCCACGATCCGTCCTTCCACTCGTGAAAATTGATCGGGCCATCGGTCGTGTCGGCGGAGAAGTCGGGAGCGAGGTCTCCCAGTCGCAGACCCATCAGCCCGTCACCTCACGAAGCTGGCCGGTGGCGACATCGAAGACGAAGCCGCGCACTCGATCCGTGTGGGGAATGAACGGGCTGCCCTGGATCCGCCGGATTGACTGGCGCACGTCCGTATCCAGGTCGTCGAAAGCCTCAGCTGCCCACTCCGGCTTGATGCCTACCTCGCCGAGGATGCCCGCCTTGAAATCATCGTCGGTGAACGTCAGCATGCCGCAGTCGGTGTGATGGATCAGGATGATCTCCTGGGTGCCCAGCAGTCGCTGACTGATGGCCAGCGATCGAATCTCATCGTCGGTGATGACGCCACCGGCATTCCGGATGACATGTGCTTCACCGTCCTTGAGTCCCAGGATCCGGTAGACGTCGAGTCGTGCATCCATGCATGCGACAACCGCAACCTGGCGTGAGGGCGGGAGGGGAAGCGGACCGGTGAAGCTGGCCGCATAGGCGGTGTTATTGGTGAGGTATTCATCGGTGACAGACACGGGAATTCCTTTGCTCGATTGGGTTTCGCGTAACGGGGATGTGCGCAACTTGCTGGGATTGTGCGTGTAGACGGTCACCGCCAAGGAACACCTGGGCGATACGTCCGGAGATTGCGATGCGAAGCGAGGGGGGCGATGCTCCGCGAGGGCTAGCTACAGCAGGCGGCGATTAGCGACAGCAGGTTGATGTGCACCCGACGCAGAGGTCGATGTGCAGACGGCGCGTGAGTGCGCAGCGTCGCAGCGACCGTGCGGATGTCATGGGCGAGAGTAAAGCAGACACCGGACCGGTGCTCAACTCAGCGCTGGGTCTTCAGCGGCCCCCGATTGGGCGATCATCCCGGATTCCTGGTGGCGGCGCGGCCCACATCAAGGGCGACCGAGAGACCTGGCTCGTCGACGTCGCAGCAACCCCTCGGGGAGTCATCCTCGATGCCTTCCGTCAGCGGGCATCTGCCGCAGGACATGATGTTGTCGTGGACCGCTGCGTGAAGATCGAACATGCGCGCTTCCACCGCGGCCTGCATTACGCGGGCTTCAACACGGGCGTGATCACCTCACGTCGCAGGGTGACCTGATGCCGCAAGGCGCCGAGGAGTAGATCGATGACTAGGGGCTGGGATCTCGCCCAGGTCAATATCGCTCGGCTGCGTGAGCCGCTCGACTCACCTACGTTGGCGGACTTCGTCGCGGCACTTGACCCTGTCAATGCCGAGGCCGAGGCCGCGCCTGGCTTCCTCTGGAGACTGCAATCCGATGAGGGGAATGCCACCTCCATCCGCGCTTTTGAGTGGGATGAGGCCGACAGCGCGGGTGTCATCGTCAACCTGTCGACGTGGGAGTCGCCCGAGGCCCTCCGCGCGTACATTTTCGCGGGCCTGCACCGGCAGGTGCTCAAGCGCCGGCGCGAGTGGTTCCATCACGTCGCCGAAGCCACGACAGCCCTGTGGTGGGTGCCCGAAGGGCATCACCCCGGCACGGACGAGGCCGAATCGCGTGTGCGGACTCTGCGAGAGTTCGGTCCGTCCGCCGAGGCCTTCGGACTTGACTCGGTCGTCCCGCCGCCGGGGGCTTAGGCGCGGAGCGCGGCGTCGATGATCAGGGCTGCGCCAATGAGGCCCGTGGCCCACAGGATCACGGGTGACCCGGCGCTCTTGCTGGACCAGCGTGAAATGCGTTCCAGCAGCGGATCGAGACGAGTGGACCCCGCGCGTCGCACCGCGGTGAGGATGAATGCCGGCAGCACCATCACGATGCAATACAGGGCCACGAGGAGCACCGCACCGAAGAGGGGGACCTCAGCTCGAGAGATCAGGGCGATCGCACCGATGTAGGGCAGCATGGATGCCGCCTCGATCGCCACTGCGGAAACAGCGAGGGCAATGAGAGGGCGCATGGGTGCCTTGGGGTCGAGAGCCTTCTCCTGCCACGAACTGACGCGCTCCGATGACGACTTCTTCGGCACTCGGCTGCGCCAGATAGCGAAGGCGATGAGGGCGACACCGAGTGCTGCTTCCAGGATCACGCCGATGATGTGCGCCTGAGGGGATCGCAACGCTGCTGCCACGGCGTCGGCGGCACTGAGCAGAACGAGGCCGATGATGAAGTACAGACCTGCGACCACGCCCAGATAGGCGGCCATCCGTGCGAAGGAAGGTCTCCCGGGCGCGAGCAGTAGGAGCACCGGGATGACCAGGGTCCCGATGCTGGTGCTGTCCGCGAGGGCCAGGAGGGGGAGTGCCAGAAGTGCTGCGTCCATGGTGGTTCTACGTTGCCATGGACTGCCGGCGTTAGCGCGAGGGGTCCCGTCGTAGCCCTAGCGCTCGGTACCGTTGGGGAGTGCGCAGTATGCCGCTCGGGTGGGCGACCGATCTCGCAATCCTTGAGCTCACAGGGTCTACCGTCGATTATCGCGAGGACTACGTCGTCGTGCGCACCCCCGGCAATCCCGACTACCACTGGGGACACTGCCTACTGGTGACCGACAAGGCTTCAGTGAACGATGCGGACCGCTGGGCGGGCATCTTCCACGAGGAATTCCCCGAGGCCACCTGGCTCGCCGTGGGGCTGCCGACGATGCCCCACGACGTCGACGCCTGGGCGCGCCACGGCATGGACCTGGAGCAGCTCGATGTGCTGGCGACGGCGAGCATCCCGCGGTCAGCAGCCCTAGCGGATGGCTACACCGTGCGCCACCTCACCGGCGAGGATTGGGACACGATGGCGGCGCGCGAGGTCGCCGACAATCTCGCCAAGGGGGAGTACGACCCCGTCGTCCACGAACGATTCGTCACCGAGACGATGGCGACGCGACGGCGACTGTGCGAGGAGGGTTCGGCCGCGTGGTTCGGTGCTTTCTCCAGCGGCGACCTCGTCAGCGACCTCGGCATCGTGCGATGCGGCCGGATCGCGCGCTACCAGGCCGTGGGGACCCACCCCGGCCACCGCCGCCGCGGACTCGCCTCGCACCTCCTCGGCATCGCCGCCGCCTGGTCGGCCGAGCATGGGTGCGATGAGTGGGTGATCGTGACGGAATCGACGAATGATGCGGGCCGTGTCTACCGTCGGGCCGGATTCGCGCTCGATGAGGCCGAGGTCAACGCCTACCGGCCACCGCCGCTGACGTCCGCGTGACCGGCGCCCGGCAGGATGGCCGTGTGGCCAATCGTCTCCAGGACTCCACTTCGCCCTATCTCCAGCAGCACGCCGATAACCCGGTGGACTGGTGGGAGTGGGGCGAGGACGCGTTCGAGGAGGCGCGTCGACGCGGCGTACCGATTTTCGTCTCGATCGGATACTCCGCGTGCCACTGGTGCCATGTCATGGCACACGAGTCCTTCGAGGACGACGCGATCGCGGCGATGCTCAATGACAACTTCGTGAGCGTCAAGGTCGACCGCGAGGAGCGGCCCGACGTCGACTCCGTCTACATGGACGCCACCGTCGCGCTCACCGGCCACGGGGGCTGGCCGATGAGCGTTTTCGTCGACCACGA
>JBMOIL010000072.1:0-12559 GCA_049317345.1 Candidatus Nanopelagicales bacterium | reverse complement strand
AGATCGATGACGAGGACCTTGAGCCCGCGCTTGGCCGCGGCTCCCGCGAGTCCGAGGGCCACGGAGGTCTTGCCCACTCCGCCCTTGAGGCTCAGCACGCTGATGGAGATCACGGGCCCCAGTGTGTCGGGCCGCGACGCCCGGCGCACCCCCGCCCCGGGAATTCATGCCGAATAATCGCGAATTTGTCCCGACGACCCTCAGGCCTGGCGGTCCCGTGTGTGCGGGACTAGCCGAAGTCGGTCACCCGGTGCGGTGCGCCGGCGCGGTCAAAGGTTGTCCACAAGCCCACCTGGTCGCCCCGATCGAAGCGTCCCGACCTCAGGGACGAGCCGTCCCGTCGGAAGAACTCCCAGTCGCCGTGCATCCGGCCGTCCTTCATCCGCCCCCGGCACTTGAGGAAGCCATTGTCGTAGAACTCCTTGGTCACTCCCGAGGCCTTGGGATACGACGCATTGATCTCATCGATTCGCGCGCGTGCGACCGCGCGCAGGACTGCGAGCGGTGGTGCTGTGTCGCGTGGGAGGTGGATGGTCCCCTTGGTGGTCTTGTACTTGGGGAGGGCGGTGCTCATCGCCTTCACGACGCCTGCTCCGGGGAACAGGCTGTTGTGATCCGCGAATCCGCTGAAGCTGAGCACGAGGTCGCCGTCGACTCGATAACTGGGCATGCCCCAGGCCATCACCTCATCTGCTCCGGGTAGGAGTTTGTGCACGGCCGATCGGATGGACTCAAGGGCTCGCCGCTGCGCAGGGGGATAGGCGGCGAGATGCTTCGTGACCGCCTTGGCGTCAGGTGTGGCCATCGGAGTCCATGCACGTCTCACCCGCGGGCGGGCGCAGTTGTTCGGCTACCTTCGCGCAGAGTCGGCCGAACTCCGCAAACTCCTCCGGCGTGAGTGCGTCAACCAGGTGCTCGCGCACGCTTTCGACGTGCATCGGTGCAGTGGCGACGAGGAAATCCCAGCCGCGCGGGCTGAGTACGGCGAAGTAGCCACGTCGATCATCAGAGCAAGGCTGGCGGTCGACGAAGCCTGCGTCGCTGAGCCGATCGACCTGATGCGACAGGCGGCTGCGCGAGGACAGCGTGCGATCGGCCAGTTCACTCATGCGCAGCCGTCGATCGGGCGCCTCGGACAGGTAGACGAGGATTTCGTAGTCGGGAAGCGAGATATCGGCACGCTCGTGGAGTTCACGGCTGAGTCGGTCAGGAAGCAGCAGGGATGCGGCGATCCAGGCACGCCACGCCTGTTGCTCGTCATCGGTCAGCCAACGCGTCATGCCCGTTCCGCCCTCACGCGCGGCCCGTCATCTGCCAGATGCGCACGCCGCCGAGGATCCCCGCCGTATTCGGCACGATGACCCCCTTGGGGCCGACATCCGCCGGATCGAGGCGCTGGGCATTGCCGCCGCCGACGTAGATCCGATCGAAGAAGAGCATGTCGTGGAAGCACTCAATCGCGTGGCGGACCTGCGGACGCCAGGCCTTCGTCCCGATCTCCTGCCGGTGTGCTTCGCCAAGGGCGATGTCGAAGGTCATGCCCTTGCGGAAAGGGCCGTGTGAAAGATCGAAGTGCGGCAGGAGGGTGCCGTCGTTGAACAGGGCCGTGCCGACACCTGTCCCGAGCGTCATCACGAATTCGACGCCGTGGCCCCGGACCACGGCAGCCCCCTGCATGTCGGCGTCGTTGACGACGACGGTGGGGAGGTTGAAGGCATGGGCCAGCGAGTCGGCCAGGTGAAAGCCGTCCCACTCGTGCCGCAGGTCCGGGTGGGCGGGCCCGCCGTACTCCCGCCGAGAGAAGGCGGGGACCTCGAGGACGATGCCGTGGCGCACCAGGCCGGGGAAGCCCACCGACACCCGGTGATAGCCCGAGAGTGGTGCGGTCAGACGGGTCAGGGTGTCGACGAGCAGTGGCGGGGGACACGGGTAGGGAGTCGGCACCTTGACGCGATCGCTCACCATGACGCCCTGGGAATCCACCACTGCCGCCTTGAGTCCGGTGCCACCGATGTCGATACCGAGGGTGAGCACATCGTGTGGCCAGGTCGTGGGCAGGGCGGTCATCTGACGTCCTTCAGGGGAGGGTGAGGATGTCGCTACCGGTGTCGGTGACGAGGATCGTGTGTTCGAACTGCGCCGTCAGCCGGCGATCGCGCGTCACCACCGTCCAGCTGTCATCCCAGATCTCGTAGTCATGTGTCCCGAGCGTGATCATGGGCTCAATGGTGAAGGTCATCCCCGGCTCCATGATGGTGTCGTAGCGCGAGTCGTCGTAGTGGGGGATGACCAGTCCGCTGTGGAAGGACGTGCCGATGCCGTGTCCGGTGAAGTCACGCACGACCCCGTAGTCGAATCGCTTGGCGTAACTTTCGATGACGCGGCCGATGACATTGACGGGGCGGCCCGGGGCTACCGCATTGATGGCGCGCATGGTGGCCTCGTGGGTGCGCTCGACGAGCAGACGCGCCTCGTCACTGACCTCTCCGACGAGAAACGTCGCATTCGTATCGCCGTGGACGCCACCGATGAACGCGGTGATGTCGACGTTGCAGATGTCGCCCTCGATCAGCTCGGTCGAATCGGGGATCCCGTGGCAGATGACCTCGTTGAGTGAGGTGCACAGCGATTTGGGGAACCCGCGGTAGCCCAGGGTGGACGGGTAGGCGCCATGGTCGAGGAGGAACTCGTGCCCGACCCGGTCGAGGTCGTCCGTCGTCACCCCGGGGGCGACGGCCCTGCCCACCTCTTCAAGGGCCTGGCCTGCGATCTGGCCCGCGATCCGCATCCGTTCGATGGTCTCGGGATCCTTGACCTCGGATCCGACGAATTTCGCCGGGGCCGGGCGGTCGACGTATTCGGGCCGGGCGATGTGGGCCGGGACGCTGCGGCGGGGGGACTGGTCCCCGGGCACGAGCGGCTCCCGAGTGACGGTCATGGCGGGAGTCTAGGTGCGCGGCCCCGGAGCGGCCTCCCTGCCCGACCTGCGCCCGTAACCGACGCCAAGACGGCTGTTGGCGTCGGTTACGGGCGCAGGGTGGGTGCGCGTCGGCCAAGCCGCTGCTGACGGGTTCGCCTACGTCGCTAGGGTGGAAACTCCGGCGCCAGGAGAGGCGCGAGGAAGGGAGTCGACGTGGATCTGGGACTCGAGGGCGAGGACCTGTGGTGGTACAACCTGCGCACACAGGAGGTGGAGCAGGGGCCGGGTGACCCCAACTCCGAGCGCATGGGTCCCTATGCCACCCGCGCGGAGGCCGAGTCGGCGCTCGAGCGCGCGCATGCCCGATCCGAGGCGTGGGACGCCGAGAACGACTGAGGTCGCTAGGCACCAGCCTGGGGAGGGATCTGAGCCAGGAAAGCACGAAGGCCCGCACCTCACGGTGCGGGCCTTCGTGCTGATGGGTCCTAGCGCTTGCGCGCGGGAGCCCGCTTGGCGGTGCGCTTGCGCGCGGGTGCCTTGCGAGCGGTCTTCTTGGCTGCGGCGCGCTTCGGGGCAGCCTTCTTGGCAGTGCGCTTGCGCGCAGGTGCCTTGCGGGCGGCCTTCTTCGGCGCGGCCTTCTTGGCTGCGCGCTTGACTGCTGCCTTCTTAGGTGCTGCCTTCTTGGCTGCGCGCTTGACTGCTGCCTTCTTCGGCGCGGCCTTCTTGGCTGCGCGCTTGACTGCTGCCTTCTTCGGCGCGGCCTTCTTAGCTGCGCGCTTGACTGCTGCCTTCTTCGGTGCAGCCTTCTTGGCAGTGCGCTTGCGCGCGGGTGCCTTCTTAGCTGCGGCGCGCTTGGCGGGGGCCTTCTTGGCCGTCCGCTTGCGCGCGGTGGTCTTCTTCGCGACCGCCACGGTGCCTCCAGTTGGTCGTTCCCTGCCCCTTGGCAGAGCTTTACGGGGTCCACTGTTGCAGATTCGACGGCCAATTCGTGACATCGCCGCAATTTCACGCCCCGGTGTGTCGCGCACGACTTCCGATTCGTTGTCGTGCTACTCCTCCGCGGAATCCGGTCCGTTGATGTGACGTGGATCGCGCGTGCGTCCCTTTTCGTCGGCCTCTCGACGTCGCGCGGCGACGTTCGGATCGGTATGCGCATCGAATTTCCACAGGGCGGGAAGTGTCACACACGTCACACCAACCGCAACTATGCACAGGATTCCTCCTGAGGCGAGTGATGCACGCAGTCCGTAGGCCTGGGCCGCTGCTGTGCTTCTCACCTGGCCGAGCATGGGTCCGAGCGAGTAGCTGAGCATCTCTATCCCGGCCATACGACCGCGCACCTCGTCGGGGATCGATTGATTCCACAGCAGGCTCCGGAAGTGGCCACTGAGCATGTCGAAGTAGCCGGCGACGGCGAGCAGCGCCAGGACCCACCAGATTCCTGGGGCGAACGCGACAAAACCGACGGCAGCACCCCAGGAGACAGCGGCGAGAGCGATCGCCCGACCGTAGTGGCGGATGCGAATGGCCCAGCCGCTTGTGAGACCGAAGACGAGACCGCCGGCGAAGCCAGCTGAGTAGAGGAGTCCGAGAGCCCACGGTGCGTCGTACTCCTGGGCGATGAAGGGAAACAGGGCAAACGGAAATGCGAAGGTCATCGCAGCGAAGTCGATGGTGTAACTGCCAAGGATGTCCTTGCGGCTCCAGGCGTAGCGCACACCCGACCAGACGTGACGCACGCTCGATCCGACGTGCTCGGTCCCGGCGCGCACCGAGGGCAACCGCATGAAGACCGCGATGGCGATGACGAAGCTCAGGAGATCAAAGAGGTACGCCGCACCGACACCCCAGATGCTGATGACGATCCCGCCCACCGCAGGACCGGCCAGCGCAGCGGAGTTCATGCGCAGGGAATTCAGCGCGCTCGCGGCGGAAAGCTGATCCTGGGGGACCAGCCGGGGCAGCATGGCGTCCAGCGAGGGTCGCTGCAGGCCATCGACGGCAGCGAAGAGCATGGCGACCACGTAGATCACCCACAGTTGAGGCGACGGCAGGAACGCATTCAGTGCGAGGACGCACACGAGGACGCCGGCTGCGATCTCACCGCCGACCACGAGGATGCGCCGATCGACGCGGTCGGCGAGCGAGCCGCCGTACAGGCCAAAGACGACCAGGGGCACCAACTCCACCAGACCGATGAGGCCGACCGCGATGAAGGAGTCGGTGAGCTCGGCGACCTGGAAGGGGATGGCGACGTAGGTCACCATGGAGCCGAGCGACGTGACCAGGCCCCCGATGAAGAGCCTCCGGAAGGCCGGCTGAGTGCGCAGGGGAGTGAGATCGATCCGCACGCGCCGGGATCCCTCGCTCACGGTTGCGGATGATGCCATGGCGCCTGACCTGGCCGAATTCGCGCGGCTCCCGCAGCGCTGACAGGATGGCGCGATGACCACACCCGCCCCCACGCCGGATCCCTACGCCCTTCCCGACGTCTCGGGCCTGACCATCGGAGTGCTCGGTGGCACGGGCGAGCAGGGTCGGGGTCTTGCTCGCCGACTCGCCATGGCCGGCTGCGAAGTTGTCCTGGGTTCGCGTGACGCCGGGCGTGCGGCCGAGGCGGCTTCGGCGCTCCCCGGTTCGGTGCGCGGCATGTCCAACGAGGACTGCGCTGTTGCGAGCGACGTCGTCATCGTCGCGGTGCCCTGGGACGGCCACGGTGCGCTCCTGGAGAGCCTGAGCGGTGCACTCGCAGGCAAGATCGTCGTCGATTGCGTGAATCCGCTCGGCTTCGACAAGCAGGGTGCCTTCGCCCTGCCCGTGCCTGAAGGCTCGGCGGCTCAGCAGGCCGCGAGTGTCCTGCCTGACGCCCGCGTCGTGGCCGCCTTCCACCACATCTCCGCCGTACTCCTGCTCGACGAGTCGGTCGACACCATCGATACCGATGTTCTGGTGCTCGGGGACGATCGCGAGGCCACCGACACCGTCCAGGCGATCGCCGGTCTTGTCCCGGGGATGCGCGGGGTCTACGGCGGCCGCCTGCGCAACGCCGGCCAGGTCGAGGCCTTCACGGCCAACCTGATCTCGATGAACCGGCGTTACAAGGCCCACGCGGGCGTGCGCATCACCGACGTCTGAGAGCTCGGCGCGGATCTACGTGTAGGCGTGCTCGGGCGCGGGGTAGGCGCCTGAGCGCACCTCGCCGGCCCAGTCCGCGGCGGCAGTGCCGAGGATCGTGCGCAGGTCGGCGTACGCCTTGACGAACTTCGGCCGTGGCCCGGCGGTGAGTCCCGCCATGTCCTGCCACACGATGACCTGGGCATCTGTCGCGCCACCGGCGCCGATTCCGATCGTGGGGATCGTGAGCACCTCGGATACGCGTGCGGCGAGATCGGCAGGGATGACTTCGAGCACAACGGCGCAGGCGCCCGCGGCCTCGAGCGCCTTGGCATCGCGCATCACCGATTCGCCGTCCTCGCCGCGGCCCTGGACGCGGTAGCCGCCGAAGACATTGACGGACTGGGGTGTGAGGCCGAGGTGGCCGATGACGGGGATGCCCGCACCCACGAGCGCCTCGACCTGAGGCAGGACGCGCTGACCACCCTCGATCTTCACCGCGTGCGCACCCCCGTCCTTCATGAAGCGCATGGCGGACTCCATCGCCTGTGTCACGGAGGACTGGTAGGAGCCGAAGGGCATGTCGGCGACCACCATCGCGCGTGAGGACCCGCGCACGACGCCGGCGACGAGGGGTACAAGGTCATCGACCGTCACGGGAAGAGTGGAGTCGAAGCCGTAGACCACCTGGGCAGCGGAGTCGCCGACGAGGAGGGTGGGGATGCCGGCCTCATCGAAGATGCGTGCGGTGAGGGCGTCGTAGGCGGTGATCATCGCCCACTTTTCGCCACGGGCGGTGGCCTCGTGGAGGTCCCTGATGGTGGTACGGCGGATCGGCGTCGCCAAGGACATGATCGTGCTCCCATCTCGAGGCTCCCGTGCGGAGTCCCCGGACACGCACATGGTGACACAGGGCGACATTTCGCGCTGAGCGCGCCCGCCGAAGGGATACGATACGCCGGCGTTCCGGAATTGCCGGCACGGCGGCGCAAGGAGAGCCATGTCTGCGGACGGCTGGATGACAAGCGGCGAGGGTCACCCCCGCCGGTGGGCGATCCTCGGCGTGCTGGTGGTGAGCCTGCTCATCGTCGTGCTCGACAACACCGTGCTCAACATCGCTCTGCCGACGATCCAGAGCGATCTCAATGCGACCGCGGGTGAGCTCGTGTGGGCGATCGACAGCTACATCCTCGCCTTCGCGGCACTCCTCTTCACCTGGGGCGCGCTGGGTGACCGCTACGGCCGCAAGCGCATCCTTGTCATCGGCCTCATCATCTTCGGTCTGGCGTCGGCGGCCAGTGCCTTCGCTACGTCGCCGGGCATGCTCATCGGATTCCGAGCCGTCATGGGTGTCGGCGGTGCAGCGGTCATGCCGACGACGCTGGCCATCATCACCGTCGTCTTCCCTCCGCATGAGCGTGGCAAGGCGATCGGTGCCTGGGCCGGTGCGGTCGGCGCGGCCGTCGCTCTCGGTCCCGTGCTCGGTGGTCTGCTGCTTCAGCACCCGGAGTGGTTCAGTTGGATCACGGGCAATGACTGGGGTGCGGTCTTCCTCATCAACGTGCCGATTGTCATCATCGGGCTGATCGGCATCTGGCGCATCGTCCCCGAGTCCCGGGATCCGAATCCGCGCAAGCTCGACCTGATCGGCCTGGTGCTCTCCGTGGTGGGTCTCACCCTGCTCATCTACGGCATCATCCACGCGTCATCGACGCTGAGCTGGACTGATCCGGGAGTGGTGCTGCCCATGCTCGCCGGCATCGGCGTGCTCGCGATCTTCCTTTGGTACGAAGCGCGCAGCGATCACAAGAGCTTCGATGTCTCGCTCTTCCGCAATCGGGGGTACGCCGTAAGCCTTGCCGCGGTGACGCTCGCGTTCTTCGCGCTCTCGGGTATCACCTTCACCCTTCCCTTCTACCTGCAGATCCTGCGCGGTTTCGACACACTCACCGCCGGTCTGTGCTTCGTGCCGTTTGCTGTCGGGCAGATCATTGCGGCACCGCGCAGCGCGGCGATGGTGTTGAAGTTCGGATATCGCGCGGTGATGACGACCGGGCTTGTCCTCGTCGCCCTTTCGCTCATTGGTCTGCTCTTCATCCAGCTCGACACCCCGGTGTGGGTGATCCTCGTGGTGTTCTTCATCTTCGGCTTCGGCATGGGCAATGTCATCGCTCCCGCATCCACCGTCATGCAGAACGTCCTGCCCCTCGCGCGCGCAGGAGCGGGATCGGCTGTCCAGAACACCGTCCGACAGGTGGGCGGCGCCCTCGGCGTGGCCATCATCGGCACGGTGCTGGCGACCCAGTACGCCAACCGCATCACTCCCGCCCTGGGACAACTCCCCGACCAGGTCCCGGATGAGGCGCGCCAGGCAGCAGAGAACTCCATCGTCGCCACGGATGGACTCCTCGCGGCCTTGGAGCAGTCCGGTGTGCCGGCCGCGGTGCTCGACGCCCTGCGCTCCGCGGCATACGACTCCTTCCTCACCGCGTCGCACGTGACCTATCTCGTGTCGGTCAGCGTCGTGGTGGTGGCGGCCGTGCTCGTGGCCTTTGCGCTGCCGGTCATTACGCCGCCACGCAAGGACGCGGTGGTCCCTGAAGACTCATCGTCCGACGACCTCGTGCGCGAGGAGGAGGCTGCCTACCCGGTGCAGTTGACCGAGGAGATCTCGGATGACGGCCGCAAGGGCTGAGGTCCCTGCGCGCGGCCGCCCGCGCGACGCGGCATTGGATCGCCGCATCGCGGAAGCGGCCCTCGATGTCCTCGCGGACAGCGGGATCGCGGCCTTCACCATCGAGGCGGTGGCGCACCGAGCGGGAGTGGGCAAGGCCACGATCTATCGCCGGTACGACGGCCGGGACGATGTGCTCGCGGCTGCTCTGGACCAGCTGCGTGACGACACTCCAGCGGTGAGAAGCGAGGGTTCGTCCCGCGAGCGACTCGAGGCGGCTCTTGACTTCATCCGGTCACCCATGACCTTGACCCGCGGGGGTCGGGTGATGGCTCAGGTGATCTCGGCCGGAGCGCAGCATCCGGACTTCCTCGCGACCTTCTACGACCGCGTGCTTGCCCCCCGGCGCCAGATGCTCCTCGGCATCCTCCGTGAAGGAGTGAGTGAAGGATGGGTGGATCCGGACGCGGATCTCGACGCCGTCGTCACCCTGCTCGTGGGGCCGATGATCTTCCTCAAGGTCTGGCATGGCACACCGGTAGCGGCGATCTCGACGGATCAGATCCTCGGCCTGGCCCTTCACGGCGTAGGCGTCACACCTCGCGCCAGCGATTAGTGATCGGCTGGCGACGGTCGCGACCGAAGGCGCGCAGCGAGATCTTCGTCCCCGGCGGGTACTGGCGTCGCTTGTACTCCGCTGCGTCGGTGAGGTGGATGATGCGCTCGACGGTCGCCGGGTCAAAGCCCTGACCGACGAGGTCGTCGAGTCCGCGATCGTGCTCGACGTAGCCGTCGAGGATGTCGTCGAGTAGCGCGTAGTCGGGCAGGGAATCCTGATCGAGTTGACCGGGTCGCAGCTCCGCGCTGGGGGGCTTCTCGATGGAGTTGGGTGGAATCGGCGGCACCAGTCCTAATGCCTCCGCCCGGGCATTGCGCCAGCGGGCCAGATCCCAGACCAGTGTCTTGGGCACGTCCTTGATGGGCGCGAAGCCGCCGACCGCATCGCCATAGATGGTGGAGTAGCCGACGGAGATCTCGCTCTTGTTGCCCGTGGCGAGCACCAGGTGTCCCTCGGCATTCGACAGCGCCATGAGGGTCGTGCCACGCACGCGGGCCTGGAGGTTCTCCGCGGCCAGACCGCTGAGGTGCAGTGACGCGTCGAAGGCATCGACCATGGGGGCGATCGGAACTGTGCGGTGGTGCAGGCCCGTGCGTTGCGCGAGATCAGCCGCGTCGGCGAGGGAGTGCTCGGAGGAGTAGACACTCGGCAGCGCCACGCCGTGCACGCGGTCTGCTCCGAGCGCATCGCAGGCGAGAGCGGCGACGAGCGCGGAGTCGATGCCGCCGGACAGCCCGAGGATGACCGAGGGGAAGGAGTTCTTGTCGACGTAGTCGCGCAGCCCCACCACGAGGGCCTCCCACACGGTGGCGAGATCCGAGAGTGGCTCGGCCACGGCCTCCGCAGGCACATGACCTGACCGCTCCGGCACATCGAGGCGGGGGTGGCGTCCGCTGCCGGCCGGGAGGTCTAGGTCGATCACGACGACGTCATCGCGGAAGGCGGGCGCGCGGGCGAGGAGCGAGCCGTCAGCAGCGACGACAAGGGAGTCGCCGTCGAAGACGAGCTCGTCCTGCCCTCCGGTCATGTTGACGTAGGCGAGCGTCGCATCCAGCTCACGCGCACGCCGCTGGCACAGATCCAGGCGGGTGTCGTCCTTGTCGCGCTCGTACGGCGATCCATTGATGACCAGCAGGAGGCCGCAGCCTCGGGCCTGGGCGACTGTGCCGCCTTCCTGCCACAGGTCCTCGCAGATCGCCAGAGCGACATCCACGCCGCCGATCTCGAGCACGCATGGCTGCTCACCCGGCACGAAGTAGCGGAACTCGTCGAAGACGCCGTAGTTCGGCAGGTGGTGCTTGTCGTAGCGCGCCACGATGCGACCGTGCTGAAGCACTGCGGCCGAATTGACGGGCGCGCCGCGCGGTCTCCCGAGGCGGTCAGCGGCGTCGTCGATGCGGTCCAGGTAGCCGATGACGACCGGGAGCGCTCCGTGTCCGTCGGCCACAAGCTGCTCGGCCAACGCCTCGACCGTCGCGCGTGATGCCGCCTGGAAGGACGGTCGCAGGGCGAGGTCCTCGATCGGGTAGCCCGTGATGAACATCTCGGGCAGCGCCACGATCTGGGCACCGGCTGCAGCCGCCCGGCCGACAGCGGCTCGGGCCTGCTCGGCATTGCCCGCAAGATCGCCCACCGTCGGGTTGGCCTGCACGAGGGCCAGTCGGAGCGTGGGCATAGGGGAAGCGTAGGGGTGCGTAACGCGCATGAAACACGGGCACGGGCACACTGGGGCCATGGACAAGCAGACGGAGTTCGTGCTCCGGACTATCGAGGAGCGGGACATCCGCTTCGTGCGCCTGTGGTTCACCGACGTGCTGGGCACGCTCAAGTCCGTCGCGGTCGCTCCCGCTGAATTGGAAGGTGCCTTCGCGGAGGGCCTGGGCTTCGACGGATCGGCGATCGAGGGCTTCGCTCGCGTCTACGAGTCCGACATGCTGGCCAAGCCGGACCCGGCCACCTTCGCGGTGCTGCCGTGGCGGGCCGAGGCGCCGGGAGTCGCGCGCATGTTCTGCGACATCCTCATGCCTGACGGCGCACCGTCGTACGCCGATCCTCGCTATGTGCTCAAGCGCGCACTCTCGCGCGCGGCGGATATGGGCTTCACCTTCTACACCCATCCCGAGGTGGAGTTCTATCTGCTCAAGAATCACCCGAGCGATGGTGCGCCGGAGCCGATCGACAACTACGGGTACTTCGACAACTCACCGCAGTCCGTGGGCTACGACTTCCGGCGCCAGGCCATCACCATGCTCGAGGCGATGGGCATCTCGGTGGAGTTCAGTCACCACGAGGGTGGACCCGGACAGCAGGAAATCGACCTGCGCTACGCCGATGCGCTCACGACCGCCGACAACCTCATGACCTTCCGCACCGTCATCAAGGAGGTGGCCTTGGAGCAGGGTGTCTACGCCACCTTCATGCCCAAGCCCTTCCGTGACGCTCCCGGATCCGGCATGCACACGCACGTCTCCCTCTTCGAGGGCGACCGCAATGCCTTCCATGAGCCGGGAGCGCCGTACCAGTTGTCGCAGGTCGCACGCGCCTTCATCGCCGGGGTCCTTCGCCACGCTCCGGAGATCACCGCCGTGACCAATCAGTGGGTCAACTCCTACAAGCGCCTTGCCGGAGGTGCCGAGGCTCCCGCGATGGTGTGCTGGGGTCACAACAACAGGTCCGCGCTTGTGCGTGTGCCGATGTACAAGCCGACGAAAGGCAACTCCACCCGCGTGGAGTTCCGCTCCCTGGACAGCGCCTGCAACCCCTACCTCGCGTATGCCGTCATCCTTGCCTCCGGGCTCAAGGGAATCGAAGACGGTTACGAGCTTCCTCCCGGAGCCGAGGACGATGTGTGGTCGCTCACGCCAGCCGAGAGGCGGGCGATGGGGATGGAGCCGCTGCCCGGCAGTCTCAACCAGGCCATCCAGGCGATGGAGCGTTCGGAGCTCGTGGCGGAGACGCTCGGCGAGCATGTCTTCGACTTCTTCCTGCGCAATAAGCAGGCGGAGTGGGAGGAGTACCGCCGGCAGGTCAACGCCTGGGAGATCGACCGCTACCTCCCGACCCTCTAGGGCGACGGCCATGTCCGCGGGGAGCGCGCCGCGATGAGCGAGCAGCGACCAACCAGCCTGAAGGCGCAGTTGGTGCGACGCGGATTTGCCGATCCGGCCGAGGCGGCGCGCGTCCTCGATGCCATGGGCATGCTGGAGTCTGAGGACTTCGCCGACGCCCTCGC
>JBMOIL010000071.1:0-12653 GCA_049317345.1 Candidatus Nanopelagicales bacterium | reverse complement strand
CGCACGTGATCGGTCAGTCGCGACTCACGTGCTCACAGCGTTCGCAGCAATGCCGCAGATCGACAGGATCAACGCCCGCCTAGGCTGGCCGCATGACGACGGCTGCGCAGAGGTGGCGCGACGATCTCGCGTCCTGGGCGATCCCCGAGGAGATCCGCGCGCAGGCGCCGCAGGATCCGTGGATCCACCCGGTGGCGCAGTTCCTCGCACCGGACGGCCCGATCCCCGACTCCCCCGCGCATGCTGCTGCGCGCGAGGCACTGCCCGAGGGCGGCAGCGTGCTGGACGTCGGTTGCGGCGGTGGACGTGCCGCTCTTGCACTCGTGCCACGAGCCGGTCTGCTTATCGGCGTGGATCACCAGCAGGGGATGCTCGATGCCTTCGCTGAGGCAGCGGCCAAGCGCGGCGTCGCGAGTGAGGTCATCCTCGGTGACTGGCCCGATGTCGCACCGGTCACGCCGATCGCCGATGTCGTCGTGTGCCATCACGTCGCCTACAACGTGTGGGAGTTGCCCGCCTTCGTCGATGCACTGACCGCGCATGCGCGCCGGCGCGTCGTACTCGAACTTCCCGTGCGCCATCCGCTCACCTGGATGAACCCGCTGTGGAAGCAGTTCTGGGATCTCGATCGACCTACGTCGCCCACCGCGGGCGACGCGCTTACCGTGATCCGCGATGCCGGGTACGACGCGCAGCTCGTGGAGTTCGACGACGTCGTTCAGCGCATCCCGCTCGACCCCCGCGCCCAGGCCCAGTCGGCGTGCATCCGCCTGTGCCTGCCGGTCGATCGGGCCGACGAGGTCGCCGCTGCAGTGCAGGCAGCCGATGCGGGCATGCCGCGCCGGCTCGCTGCAATCTGGTGGGACGCCTAGGAGCCCGAGTCGGTCGACAGTGGCTTCGTCGCCGCATCCAAGTCCGCGCTGATCTTCTTCTTCAGGTCATCCAACGCCGGCCCCTGCGGGCCGAGCAGGGGCCAAAAGTGGGTTCCCACGTAGGTGATGGTGTCTGAAGCGAGTTGCGGAGTGAGGTGGAAGTTTGGATCCTCCACCTGCGGCGGCAGGGCGACACCCTTTTGCTTCGCCTTGGCGATGATGCCCGGCAGTATCGCCTTGCCGAGGGTGCTGAGCGTCTGATCGGCCTTTACGTAGTCGATTTGCGGAGGCGTGAGCGGTGTCGCCCGAGGCACCTCCCAGTCCTCCGGATCCGTGGGCACCTCGCGACTGAAGACATAGTCGAACGGCGCCGCATGTGCATCGCGCTGCGTGAAGGGATCGCCGAGATCCCACACCTTGCGCAGCGTCGCGATCATCGATGTGTGCCGGTGCTCGGCGTTGTGGACCGAGCCGGGCTCCACCCACGGTGACACGACAACGGCCGGCACACGATATCCGGAGCGGTCGAAGGTGAAGCCGAACTGCCCCGCGGGGGCGGAGGGATCCGGCGGAGGAACAGCGCCGGGATGCACGTGGTCGAAGGTGCCACCAGGCTCGTCCCAGCCGATGAAGAGCGTCGTGTTCCACACGTTGCTCCCGGTCGGCGAAGTCATGGCCTTGTAGGTCTCGAAGAGCTCGTCGAGGAAGGCTTCGCCCGACAGGATCGACGACGGCGGGTCGAGCGGCAGGTCGTACCCCTTGAAGAGAGCCATGCCGGCTGCCGGGTGGTAGTCACCGTGCCCCAGGCAGAGATTGGGCTCAAGGAACGAGAAGTCCGGCAGCGCACCGTTGGCGGCGTCCTTCTTGAACTCCTCGAAGGGCACGAAGTTGGTGGGGAAGCGGTCATGGAGTCGCTGCCAGTGGATGACACCGGTGAAGGAGACAGTCGCCGGCTCCTTGATATAGACCTTCCACGAGCGCCCATGCGCCTCGAGACGGTTGAAGATCGTCTCCGCGGCGTTGTCGTTGATGAAGTGCGACGACGGATCGTTGATCGTGCCGCCTGTGGGAAGCGGCGTACACGTCGCCGCAGTCCAGAAGGACCGGTTGGGGAAGGTCTGCGACGGCACTTCGCTAAACCAGTGATCGAAGACGCCGAACTGGCGGGCGATGCCATTGAGCACGGGCACCTGCTCAGGGGCGTAGCACTGCATGATCTGCTTGTATTCGTCGTACGTCGGCTGGCGGCCCATCTCCCAGGTGAAAAAGGAGATGTAGTCCTCGACGAATCCCTGCATGGTCGGCTTCGCGCCCTCGGGCGGGGTGTTCCAGGGCGGCTGGATATCGGGTCCGCTGTGGAAGCGATTCGCCTCGTCCATCACGCCGAAGACCTGGGTGTTGGTGTGGAACCACTCCTCGCCGGAGTCGGGGCACGGAGCGTCAAGGTTTGTGCCGATATGTGCCTTCACGACTCCCGAGCCGTCCGGTGGCTGGTGCTCGGCCCATGCGGGCACGGGATTGGACAGGTCCTTGCCGAGGATGCCCTCGAAGATCTTCCCGCTATCGGGGCCGTAGAGCTGGCCCAACATGTTGTCGAGCGACCTGTTCTCGAAGAGAACGAGGATGACGTGGTCCATCGCGTTGGCATTCGTGTACTGCGTCATACGAATTCTCCTGCAGGTGAGGTTTTCAGCAAGGACGGAGCCTCCTAGATTCTTGACTGTATAGCATCTGTGCGCAGGCAGCACGTGCACATGTGGACGTCCGCAGTCTGCGATCGCCACCAACCGATCGGGAGCGTTTCATGAGCGATTCATCCGGCTTCTTGAGTGAACTCGAGGGGGCCGCGAGGCAACGCGTCGAAGACTTCGACAATCCCCGGCAGGAGTGGCGACGACTGTCTAGCGAGCTCGTCGGCACCTTCCTACTGGTCATCGTCGCGGCCGGCGCGCCCATGGTCGGGCACCTCTACTCAGACACTGTCACCCTCGAAATGGCGGTGATCGCACCCGGGCTCATGGTGCTGGCGATCATCCTCTTCATGGGCAAGGTGAGCGGGGCTCATCTCAATCCTGCTGTATCGCTGGCCTTCGCCGCCCGCGGCGACTTCCCCTGGCATCGCGTGCCGGGCTACATCGTTGCCCAGGTGCTCGGCGCGATCGCGGCTGCACTCACGCTCACGGCCATCGTCGGCGTCTCTGCGTCGAACGGCGGCAGCTATCCCGGTGCATCCACGAGCCCCCTGACCGCGATGTTCGTCGAGATGCTCCTCACCTTTGCCCTCGTGTCCGTGATCCTCGGCACGGCGTCGGGCGCGCAGAGCGTCGGCGTCTTCGCCGCGATCGCGGTCGGTGGCTACATCGTGCTCGCCGGCCTTTGGGCGGCCCCCCTTTCGGGGGCATCCATGAACCCCGCGCGCACGCTCGGGCCAAATCTTGTCGGCGGAGACCTGGGGCCCTACTGGGTCTACCTCATTGGTCCGATCCTCGGCGGCCTGCTCGCTGTGGGCTTCGCCTACATCCTTCGCGGCAGGGCCGACAAGGGTGGACGCATGGCGGCCCAGGGAGTCCTCGGCCAAGGAGACAGCTCCGAGGGTTAGCCGACGGCGTACGTCGTCAGTCCACTTCGACAAGCATGAGGCCGTCGCTCGCCGCGACGATGTGATCGCTGCCCAGCGATGAGAGCACGGTGCCGGGCTTGTCAGACGTGGCGGCGTCCACCACGACGCGCAGGCCACGCACCGTGCGACGGACACCGTCGATCGGCACCGTCACCTGCGTGCCCCCCATCGTGCAGGCCGTCCACCGGCACATGAGCGTACGCGTCGTCACGTCCCAGTCCAGTTCTCCATCAGCAGCGGTGAATAGCCGGAGCACATCCACATCTCCCTCGGGCTGCGCCCAGCCGGCCTCGCCTGACAGCACGCGGTCGACCGCAGCGTCGAGAGTCGGCCCCGCAGCGGACTCCCAAAGACCAAACACATGCTCCGGGGTAGGCGTGGCATCGAGGGGCACGGTGGTCACGGCGAGGACCTCCCCGGTGTCGTACTCCGTGGCGAGGCGATGGACGGCAATGTCGATCTCGGGCTCCCCACGGTAGATCGCCCACATGGGATTCGGCCCCCGGTACTCCGGCAGGCGCCCCGGGTGGACATTGAGCGCGGCGACCCGTGCAGCACCGACGGTGCGTGCATCGATGAGGTGAGGGTAGGAGAACGACACCACGAGGTCCGGCTCCAGGGACTCCACCAGGGGTGCGACCTCGACCGTGTGACGCGCCACGACTCCGGGGACCTCGAAGGGGAGCTGATCGAGGACCGACTTCCACATGTCTCCCCGCATCGTCGGCCTGCCCTGCGTGGTCTCAAGCAGCACCAGCTCGTCTCCGCGCGAGGCCACCCACTCGAGGAGGATCCGCGCCATGAAGGGACGCCAGGTGATCAGGACGGTGCGCATCCCCTGAGTCTGCCGCATAGGGCACGATCGCGGGGTGCGTCGGGACCAGCGCATCGGACTGCTCGTCATCGTCACGGGCGTCTTCATGCTGTCCCTTGACGTCACGATGCTCGACATCGTCCTGCCTGACTTCGCCACGGCCATCGGCGCGGATCAGACGCAGATCTCCTGGATCGCCGACTGCTACAACGTCGCTCTCGCCGGCCTCATCCTGGTGGGAGCTGGCCTCGGCGGCCGCTTCGGTCAGCGCCGCGTCTACCTGATCGGCCTCGTTATCTTCGGCGTGGGAGGCCTTGCAGCAGCTCTTGTCTCCGACCCCGTCGCGCTTATCGCCGCGCGCACGGTCATGGGCATCGGCGCGGCTGGCCTTGCCGCCCCCGCGGTGGCGCTCACGGGCTTGATGTTCACCGGCGAGCAGCGCACGCGCGCCTTGGCGGCATGGGCGGCAGCGAGCGGCCTCGGTCTCGGAGTCGGCCCGATCGTCGGTGGCCTCATCATCAGCGTGGCCAACTGGCGATGGATCTTCCTGATTCTCGTGCCCTTCGTTGTCGTCATGTACGTCGTCGGCCGTGCGTCGCTTCCCGCGGGGACATCGGATGACCTTCCAGCACTCGACATGCCAGGCGCAGTGCTGTCCGCTCTCGCACTCATCCCCCTTGTTGCTGCGCTTCTGCAGGTCCCTGAGCTCGGCTGGTCCAACCCCTGGGTCCTGGCCGGCATCACCGCGGGTCTGGTCCTGCTGGCCGCTTTCGCTGTCAGGGAGACACGGGCGCGCGCGCCCATGATCGACGTACGCGTGCTGCGCGTCCCTGCGGTGTCGGCCACTGCATTGGCACTGGCCGCGTCCTACGTCGGCTTCCTCGGTCTGCAGTTCCTCGGCGCGATCCAGCTACGCGGCGAATTCGACCTGGATCCCGTGCTGGCGGGCCTCGTGCTCACTCCCTGGGCAATCCTCTACTGGATCGGAGCCCTGGTGGGCGCCTCACTGTCCGCGCGCCTTGGTGCCGGCCCGGTCATCCTCAGCGGTCTGGCGATCCTCACCGTCTCCTGCGGGGTCCTCGCGCTCATGTCGACAGCCTCCCCATTGTGGGTGGGCGCGGGGATGTCCATTGCGGGCATCGGTTGCGGCTTCATCACTCCGGTGGGGGTCAGCCTCATGCTGTCGTCGACCCCCGACGCACTGCTCCCGACGTCATCAGGCCTGTCGATGGTGGTGCGCTTCGGCGGTGGGGCCGTCGGATTGGCAGTCTGCGCATCGGCGGTGGCCGTCGGGGTGAGTGCACCGTGGGGCTACCTCGCCGCCGGCACGCTCGTACTCCTCTTGGGTCTGGGCACGGCCGGGTTCCTGCGTCGGAGCGCCGCGCGCGCAGGCGCAGTCCTCTAGGCGCGCTGGCGCGCGTGCTTGACCATGCGATCGAGCGACACCTCGAAGGCCTTGCGCGCGACCGCGCCTACGGGCTTGGCGAGGAAACCGGGCAGTAGCGGCACGCGGACGTCCTCCACCCACAGCACGGTGCAGGCGGCATCGCCGACGGATTCGACGGCCAGGCGCACCTCGCCGGTGAGCACCGGGCCGATCTTCACGACCGTCACCGTGCGAGCATCAGCGTCTATGGACTCCACGCGCATGCGATCCGGCAGGGCCAGCGGGCCGAAGCCGGTGGTCGCGAGGAACGTCGTACCCGCTCCCCCGTCTCCGGATTCGATGACCACGCGGGTCATCGGCACCCACTCGGCGTGACCGCGCCAATCGACCAACTCCTCATACGCGATGCGCCCGGGAAGGGGGAGGTGACGCTGGACGGTGAAGTGAACGCGTGCCATGTGAACAGGGTGACGCATCGGCCGTCGGACTGCACCTCGGCGGTCGTCAGATGTCAGGCGACGACCTCAGCCGATGGGGCGGTGCGCCACGAAGAACACATCGGGAGCGACGTCCGGCTCCGCAGGCTCGACTGCGTGCACCGGATCGAATCCCGCTCCCTCGAGGAGCTCCACCCAGCTCGTGACGGAGAAGAGCCCCGTCACATGGACGTCATCGATCACGCGCACCTGCCCGCCGCGTTCGCGCAGGACCATCACGTAGTGCGTGAGGATCGTGTCATCCGCGGGGTCCGGATCCCACGACCATTCCAGGAACCTCGCTCCCCGGCCGTCCACGCCGTCGACTCCACCGTGGCCGGTCGTGGCGGAGAACGTCTCCCGCGTGTGATCGGGCAGGGCGACGACGATCCCGCCGGGGCGGCAGTGGGTGTACGCCGTGGCCAGCGCTGCAGCGAGGTCCGCGCGCGTCGACATGTAGTCGATTGCGTCGTGGAGGATCACCGCATCGAATACGCGACCACTGCGCCAGGTACGCATGTCTGCGCAGATGTGCTCACTCGTGGCATTGAGCTGCCGCGAGACCTCGAGCATGGAAGGCGAGAGGTCGATGAGGCAGACCTCCAGGTGGGGGGTGAGGTGCGATGCGAGGTGGCCACCACCGCTGCCGAGGTCGAGCACCTGGCGGACGTCGATCTGGGCGGTGGCGAGGACGCCCCGCAGATGCTCTGCCTCTTCGGCGTACTCCTCCGGTGGCGAAAGCAGCGGCCACCACGGCGCAGACTCGGCGTACATGCTCGGCAGGTCTTCGTCCACAGCGACCAGCCTGCCAAGAATTGACCGCATCTGCTGCATCCAGGAGGGGGCGTAGGGGCGAATGCCCCTATAGCGACGGTCGACCCGACCGCCCAACCGGAAGGCTCAACATGATCCGACCCATTCTCGGTCGCGTCGGCATCGCCGCCGCTGCCGTAGCCCTGCCCCTGGGCCTGGCCGCTGTCCCGGCTCAGGCCGCCGACATGGCCACCGTCTCGGTGCTCCACGCCATCCCCGAGGGCTCCGGCGCTGACGTCGTCGACGTCTTCGCCAACGGTGACCTGCTTATCGACAACTTCACCCCGGGCACGCTCGAGACCGTCGAGGTCCCCGCGGGCACATACGACCTCGCAGTCTTCGGCGATGGCCAGACCCCTGATGACGCCGAGCCCGTGCTCATCGCCGAGGCCGTCGAGGTGCCCGGTGGCGTCAACGCGACCGTCACCGCCAATCTTGACGCCGACGGCGCTCCTGCGCTCAACGTGTTCGTCAATGACATCAGCGCGATGGCCGCAGGCGAGTCGCGTCTCATCGTGCGCCACATCGCTGCGGCTCCCGCGGTCGACGTGCTCGCCGACGGCACCGTGATCTTCGCCGACGTCACCAACCCCAACGAGGGCGTCGTCGTCGTGCCCGCGGGCGACTACGAGGCTGCTGTCAATCTCGCTGGCACCGACACCACGGTGCTCGGACCGGCGCCGCTGATGCTCGATGAGGGCACCGTCACCATCGCCTACGCATGGGGCTCGGCCGAGCAGGAGAACCTTGCTCTCGCCACGCAGGTCATCACCGACCTGTCCACCGGCCCTGAGGGCGTGCCCGCCGGTGGCGGCTCCACGGAGCAGCTGCCGCTCATGGCCTTCGGTATCGCCGCGCTCGGTGCGCTCGCGATCGCCGGTGCCGGCGCCCGTCTCGCGGCCACGCGCCGCTAGGCAACGAACCTGCTGATCCGGATAGATAGGTAGGACGTGTCATGACCCGACCCCGCCCCGCATTCCTCGTGCTCGGTGCCGGCGCAATCGCGCTCGCCCTCGGCACGGTGGGAATTGCGACGGCGGGGTCGGGCATGCACGTGGAATCTGTCGGCGCTAGACCCGCAGTGACGGCATCGGCCACGTCGCCCACGACCGTCGAGGAGTACGACGTCCCGCGCGAGACGCCGACGTCGCCGTACCGAAGCCTTGCGCGAGTCGACGCCACGCAACTCCCCCGCCCCGACCGCACCCCGCGTCCGGTGGGCATCGCCATCCCCGCGATCGACGTACGCACCGACGTGGACGTCGTCGGCCTCGACGAGCGCGATCAGGTGGAGGTGCCCGAGGACGTCGCACGCGCCGGCTGGTACCGATTCAGTGCCAAGCCGGGATCGGGCTCGGGATCGATCGTGATCGTCGGTCACGTCGACGGCATCGACCAGGGTGCCGGAGCCTTCTACGACCTGCGCGCACTGCGCCCCGGCGACACCGTCACCCTCACCCGCGCGGATGACCGCACGGAGACCTACGAGGTGGTGGCGCGCGAGATCTTCGCCAAGTCCAAGGTCCCCCTCCGCGAGCTCTTCAGCCGCAGCGGACCCGAGCGCCTCACCCTCATCACCTGCGGCGGCGCCTTCGACCCCGCAGCCCTGGAGTACACCGACAACATCGTCGTGACCGCGGTCCCGGTCGACAGCACCCCGGTCGACAGCGACGCCGATCTCGGGGAGACTCCATGAGGATCGCCAAGCGGGACGGCTCCGCCGACCCGACCGCGATCTGGGGCGCGAGCATCGTGCGCCTCGATGAGTATCGCCAAGCGGGGCGGCTCCGCCGACCCGACGGCGATCCGGAGCGACAGGCGCGGAGAGGAGTCAGCCCGATCATGTCCGTGGTCGAGCCTCTCGAGCCCGCCGATCCCGCGCTCGATGCCGACGCCGCCGACGCCCGACTAGCCGCCGCGTTTTCCACCGGTGGAGAGCCGACCTTCGCCGCGGTATACGACCGCTGGTCGCCCCTCGTCTACTCCACCGCGCGACGCGTCCTCCGCGATCCCCACGAGGCAGCCGACGTCACGCAGGAGGTCTTCGTGTCCGCGTGGCGCAGCCGCGCGACCTTCGACCCGGCTCGAGGCAGCCTGCCCGGCTGGCTCGTCACCATCACCCGGCGACGGGTCGCCGATCACCTCGAACGCCGCACGCGGCAGGCCGACCCGACCGACACGCCCCCCGAGGACACGGGCCATGCCCCCGTCGACGAGGCGGTGGACCGTATCCTCGTCGCCGATGAGCTGGCCCGCCTCGGTGAGCCTCCCGCGACGATCCTGCGTCTGGCGTTCTTCGATCAGCTGACGCACGCGGAGATCGCCGAGAGGGTGCAGCTCCCTCTCGGGACCGTCAAGAGCCACATCAGACGCTCGCTCGAGCGGCTGCGCGACCGATGGGAGGTGGACCGTGGCGCACTGTGATACGCAGACCCTGTCGCTCATCGCGATCGGCGAAGAGCCGACCGCCGAGGAGGCGCTTCATCTCGTCACCTGCGACGAGTGCCGCCGAGAGTGGCAGTCCAGGCGCGCCGTGGCTGATGTTGCACGCGACATCAACGACGACGACCTCATGGCTCCGCCCGCCCACGTGTGGGCGGCCATCTCCGAGGAGATCGCCGAGCCCACCAACGTCGTACCCATGCGGTCCAGGCGCGGAGTCGCTCCGTGGCTCGCCGTCGCCGCGGCCATCGGACTCGTCGTGGGTGGGGTGACGGGAGCCGTCGTCATGTCACGCCCAGCCCCGTCCACCATCGTCGCGTCCGTGCCGCTCGAGCCGCTCGCCGACTACTCCGCGACGGGCAATGCGAGCGTCGAGGTCGTCGACGGCACGGAGATGCTCTCGGTCAATGTGAGCGACCTGCCCAGCACGGACGGCTACTTCGAGGTGTGGCTGCTTGCCTCCGACGCCTCATCGATGATTGCGCTCGGCACCCTCGGGCCCGGCGAGACCGCCAAGCTGCCGCTCCCGGCGGGAATCTCACTGGCCGACTACCCCGTCGTCGACATCTCCGTCGAGCCCTACGACGGGGACCCGACGCACTCCACTGACAGCGTCGTGCGTGGCACCCTGCCGGCGTAGCGGAGCCCCCGCCTAGTATCGAAGAATGCTCGATCGCCTCCGCTCAGTGGACCTGTCCCGGCTGGACCTGCGGCGCGATGCCCACACAGGGGCGTCCATCAGCCTCTTCTGGGCACTCACGCGCTTCTATTCCTTGCTTGGCGACCCCGGAGGCCGTCTCGAGACCTGCGATGACCTTGCAGAGTTTGCTGACAGCCTGCGCACCGAGCCGGTCGTACGCAGCCGCGGCGGGCTGTTCTACACATCGAGTTACGACGTCTGCGCGAGCGTGCTGAAGTCTCCTGATGCCTCCGCAGACATCCCGGAGGCTCGCAATCCCCTCGAGGCCATCCTGCTCGGTCCCATGCCGCCCGCCGACCGCATCGATCCCCTCCTCGACGCGATCATCACCAAGGACGGTGCGGACCACACCCGCATCCGCCGGCTCGTCCAGCCTGCATTCACCCATCGAGTGATGCAGTCGTGGCGGGATGCCGCGGACCGCGTCGCCGAACGACTGGTCGACGCGCTGCCGAGCGACCGGCCTGTCGATCTCGTGCGCGACTGGGCGTCTCCCCTACCCATGGCAGTCATCTGCGAGATCCTCGGCGTGCCCTTCGACGACCGAGACACCTTCACCGCCTGGGGCAACACCCTCGCCGAAGGCCTTGATCGACCGCGCAGCCTCGGGCATGCGCGTTCCATGGACTCAGCGTCGGCACAACTCACCGCCTACCTCTCCGCGCTGCTCGACCAGCGGCGTCGCGCGCCCGAAGACGACCTCCTGTCGACCCTCGCCCAGGTGGAGCTCGACGGCGAGATCCTCACCGATCGTGACATCGTCGGCACGGCGTCCTTCATCCTGCTCGCCGGGTTCGAGACGACGGTCAACCTGCTCGGCGCGGGCACACAGGTGCTCATGGAGCATCGCGACCAGTTCGCCGAGGTCGCCGCCGACCACGGCCTTCTCCCCGCGATGACCGAGGAAGCTCTGCGTTATGTCTCGCCGGTGCAGTACACCTTCCGTACGGCGCTTTCGCCCATGGACCTGCCCGGGGGCGTCGTGCTCGGTGAGCGCGACACGATCGTGCTCATGCTGGTGGGCGCGAATCGCGATCCCGCCGTCTTCGCCGACCCGCACCGCTTCGACATCCATCGCGAAAATGCCCGGCGCCACCTCGCCTTCGGCTTCGGCGTACACCACTGCCTCGGTGCAGCTCTCGCGCGCATGGAGGCCGAGGTGGCCTGGCGCCATCTGCTGGAGCGCTTCCCCGATATCGACGCCTGGCAGCTCGCCGGGGAGCCGGTGCCCACCCCGGGACGGATAATCCACGGACTGCGCTCCCTGCCTGTTCGTCTCGGGGCTGCCGTCCACGCATGACAACACGCATCCGCTGGGCCCCGATCGCACTGCTCGAGACCACCAATCTCCTGTCGGGGATGTCCAACGGCGTCGTCACGATCGCCATCCCGTGGCTGGTCCTCCAGCGCACCGGCTCGGTAGCAGCAGCCGGACTCGTCGCCGCCCTTTCGTCGCTGCCGGGCATCATCGCGAGCCCGCTCGCCGGCTGGGCCGTGGATCACTTCGGTCGCCGAATCGTCAGCATCGTCTCCGACATCCTGTCGGCGATCTCGGTGGCAGCGATCCCGCTTGTCGCGATGGTGACTGACCTCAACATCGCCATTATTCTCGCACTCGCGATGCTCGGCGCGGTCTTCGATCCCGCGGGATACACGGCGCGCCGCGCCCTCATCCCCGACGTCGCCGAGGCGAGCGGCATGGAGGTCACGCGCCTCAACGGCCTGCACGAGGGCATCTTCGGCATCGGCTGGATCGTCGGACCGCTCGCCGGATCGCTGCTCATCGCCGCGCTGGGCGACACGGCGGCCTTCTGGGTGCCGTTCGCCCTCTTCGTCATCGCCGCGATCCTCATCGGGTTCCTGCGGGTGAGCGATGCGGGCCAGGAGGCGAAGGCCGAGCGCGAAGAGGCCGGTATAGCCCCGCTCACGGCGTGGCAGAACGCCACGCTCGGCGTCAAGCTCATCTGGCGCGACCACACCCTGCGGGCTATCACGATCGCCGTCATGGTGCTTGCGGCGATCTACCTGCCGACCGAGGTCGTGCTGCTTCCTGCGTACTTCACCGAGCGCGACTCCCCCGAGAGCCTCGGCTTCATCCTCGCCGCACTGTCGGCCGGCAGCGTCATCGGCTCGTTCGCCTACGGCTGGTTGAACCAGCGCTTCACGCGCCGCACGATCGTCTACGGCGCGCTCATTGGCACTGCTGTCACGTACATCCCGATGGCCCTGCTGCCGCCCATCGGAATCTTCATCACGTTCGCGTTCCTCTGCGGGCTGACCTGGGGGCCGATGCAGCCGCTGCTCACGACGATCGTGCAGATTCGCGTGGAGCCCGATGCACAGGGGCGCGTCTTCGGCATCCAGACCGCGACCTTCTACGTCGCGCCGCCCGCGGCGATGTTCCTCGCTGGCGTGCTGGCTGAGAACTTCGGCGTCGAGCCCGTGCTCCTGGGAATCGCGGCGCTGCTGGTGGTCACCGCGCTCGCCGTACTGCGGGTCAAGAGCCTCCACGACATCGACTCGGATCGG
>JBMOIL010000070.1:0-12784 GCA_049317345.1 Candidatus Nanopelagicales bacterium | reverse complement strand
TCGAGGGCATCCCCACGGGCGCCGATCAGCCAGGTGGCCTCGTCGGGCGCGAGGGTCGATCCCCGCCGGGCGCGGGCAAGCGCCCGGACGACCCCCGACGGCGTGGACGGCATCGTGACACCCTATGACCATGCCGACGACCCCGACACCGCTGCGCCGCATCACCGTGCTGGCAGGGGGGATCGGCGGCGCTCGCTTCTTGCGCGGGCTGCTGGCCGCAGCCCCGGACGCCGAGGTGACCGTCATCGGCAATACCGGCGACGACATCTGGATCCATGGCCTGCGCGTGTGCCCGGACCTCGACACGGTGATGTACACCCTGGGCAACGGCATCTCCGAGGAGCGCGGCTGGGGTCGCGAGGCGGAGACCTTCACCGTCAAGGAGGAGTTGGCCACCTACGGGCTCGAGCCCTCGTGGTTCGGGCTGGGCGACCGCGACATCGCCACCCACCTGGTGCGCACGCAGATGCTCAACGCCGGTTTCCCCCTCTCCACGATCACCGAAGCTCTCTGCGATCGCTGGCGCCCGGGCGTCCGCCTCCTCCCGATGACCGACGAGCGCGCGGAGACCCATGTCGTCGTAGACGACCCGGAGGGCGGCGTGGACGACACGGGGGCGCCCGCGCGCCGCGCCATCCACTTCCAGGAGTGGTGGGTGCGCTACCGCGCCGAGCTCCCCGCGCATGCGATCGTGCTCGTGGGCGCTGACGAGGCCAAGCCCGGACCCGGAGTCGTCGAGGCCATCGAGTCCGCCGACGTCGTGCTGCTTCCCCCGTCCAATCCGGTGGTCTCGGTGGGCACGATCCTGCGCGTCCCGGGCATCCGCGAGGCAATGCAGCGGACGGCAGCACCGGTGGTCGGAGTGTCGCCCATCGTCAGCGGGCGTCCCGTCCGCGGTATGGCGGACGCCTGCCTCGCCGCCATCGGCGTGCAGACAGATGCCGCTGCAGTCGCTCGCCACTACGGGCCGCGCCGCGCGCTGATCCCCGCGGGGGCTCCCGCCGACGGCATCCTCGATGGCTGGCTCGTCGACAGCGCCGACGCCGCATCCGTGCCCGCGGTGCAGTCACTGGGCATTGCCTGCGAGGCCCGGCCACTCCTCATGACCGACACCGACGCCACCGCCGCCATCGCGCAAGCCGCACTGGATCTTGCCTCGAGCCTGCGGCCACCGGCATGACACTCCAGGTCATCGGACTCGCCGGGATCGGCGAGATCTCCGCGGGTGATGATCTCGCCGCACTGATCGCGCACGCACTCCCTGACGCCACATGGCCCGATGGTTCGACCGGGCTGATCGAGGGCGATGTCGTCGTCGTCACGAGCAAGGTCGTGAGCAAGTCCGAGGGCCGCATCGTGCCCGAGTCTCAGCGTGATGCTGCTCTCGATGCCGAGACGGTGACGGTGGTCGCCACGAAGGAGACCCCGCGGGGGACCACCCGGATCGTGCGCACGCATCACGGACTCGTGCTCGCAGCGGCCGGCATCGATGCCAGCAACGCGCCAGCCGGCCACGTGCTGCTCCTCCCCCGTGACCCCGACGCGTCGGCGCGAGCTTTGCGGCACGGCCTGCGCGACCACACGGGACTCTCCGTGGGCGTGGTGGTGACCGACACCCTGGGGCGTCCCTGGCGCGACGGACTCACCGACTCCGCGATCGGCGTCGCCGGCGTGACCGTGCTCGACGACCTGCGCGGACTCCCCGATGCCCAGGGCCGCGCCATGGAGGCGACCGTCATCGCCGTGGCCGATGAGATCGCCTCGGCGGCAGACCTCGTCAAGGGCAAGTCCGGCGGTGTCCCCGTCGCGGTCGTGCGCGGCCTCGCCCACCACGTGTCCAGCGACGACGGTCCAGGAGCCGTCTCGGGCGTACGCCCTCTCGAGGAGGACCTCTTCCCGCTGGGTTCGGCAGAGGCGCGACGCGAAGGCGCACGCGATGCAGTGGCCTTGCGTCGCACCATCCGGCACTTCGGCGACGACGCCGTGGACCCTGCGGCCGTGACGCGCGCGATCTCGATGGCGATCACAGCACCGGCGCCGCACCACACCACTCCCTGGCGCTTCGCGGTCCTCGATCAGCGACGCGAGGCCCTGCTGTCGGCCATGCAGCAGCGGTGGCGTGCCGACCTCGCGGCGGATGGGTTCGACGAGGACGCTATCGAGCGGCGCGTGAAGCGCGGGGACATCCTGTGGGGCGCACCCGCGGTGGTCCTGCCCTTCCTCGACATGGCCGAGGGTCCACACACCTACCCCGACGCCCGGCGCTCCGGCTTCGAACGCGATCTCTTCCTCGTCTCGGGCGGGGCCGCGGTGGAGAACCTCCTCATCGCTCTCGCCGCCGAGGGCTGGGGTGCGGCGTGGATCTCGTCCACGATGTTCTGCCCCGAGGTGGTGCAGGAGGTGCTGGACGTCCCCGCGTCGTGGCAGCCACTCGGTGCCATCGCGATCGGCCGCCCCGCCGCCGAGCCGGGTGCACGCCCCGAGCGCAACCCCGGAGACTTCATCGTCCTGCGCTGAGCGTCAACGTCCCGCTCCAACAACGTCGTCGCCGCCGCTCCACCGCCCAAAACGACGCTTCGTGGCGTTTCTGAGGCCCAATAGGTGCCACGAAGCGTCGTTTTCGCGAGTCGGTCACTCCTCGGCCGCGGCCTGTCAGGCGTCGGTGGAGAAGCGCACCGCGGTGGCGGGGAGCTCGATGCCGGGCCACACGCGCGCACCTGCGCGCAGTTCATTGCCCGCCCCGATCCGGGCTCCATCTCCGATGACGCTTCCGGCGACGACCGCACCGGCATCGATCAGCGCGCCTGCGCCGATGACCGAGTCCTCCACCACAGCATCGGCCGCGATGACAGCACCGTCTAGGAGCACCGATCCATGCACGCGCGCGCCCGGAGCGACGCGTGCGCCCCGGCCGACCGTCGTACCGCCGGTGACGACTGCCGAGCCGTCGACCTCAGCGCCCTCGAGCACGAGTGCTTCCGCCGGCACATGCCCCGCCCAGGGTGCGATGCCGAGCACGAGATCGGCGGAGCCGCGCACGAAGTCCCAGGGAGTGCCGAGGTCGAGCCAGTAGGAATCGTCAACGACGCCGCGGACCAGGGCGCCCTCAGCAAGGAACGACGGGAAGGTCTCACGCTCGACAGACACGGGGCGACCGACGGGGATGGCGTCGATGGCCGACCTGCGGAAGACGTAGCAACCCGCGTTGATCTGATCCGTGACGATCTCCTCGGGCGTCGTGGGCTTCTCGCGGAAGGCGAGCACGCGCCCGTGCTCATCTGTCGGCACCAATCCATACGCCGAGGGATCCGCGACGCGCACGAGGTGCAGGGTGGCGAGGGCGCCCGAGCTCACGTGCTGCTTCACCAGCCCCGCGTAGTCCACGCCGCTCAGCACATCGCCGTTGAGCACCATGACGGGATCGTCGGGGCCGCTCACCAAGTGCGCGGCCGCGTGCCGGATGGCCCCGCCCGTGCCCAGGGGCTCATCCTCGACGGCGTAGGCGATCTCGACACCGAGATGACTTCCGTCGCCGAGCTGCTCGGCGAAGACCTCCGCGCGGTACGACGTACCGAGCACGATCCGTTCGACGCCCGCCGCTCGCGCACGCTCGATCTGGTGCACGGTCACGGGCACGCCGGCGACAGGGAGCATCGGCTTGGGCGTGCCGAGCGTGAGTGGCCGCAGTCGCGTGCCCTGGCCCCCGACCAGCAGGATCGCCTCGCGCATGCGGTCATCCCATCACATGCTTCGGAGCGTCTCCCCGAGCGGACCGGTCAGACATGACGAAGGGGCCCGGCCAGATGGCCGGGCCCCTACGCTTCAGACTAGGTGGTGCTGCGGATCAGGCAGCTCCGGTGCCCTCAAGCCACGCAGCGACCTTGTCGGGGTTGGCGGCGATCCACTTCGCGGCCGCCTCCTCCGGGGTCATACCGGACTCGATGTCGAGTGCGACCTGGTTCTGGTCATCGTTAGTCCACTCGAAGTTCTGGACGAGGGTGGCGAAGGGGCTACCCGAGTCCATGAGCTTCACGGTGGCGAGCTTGACCAGCGGGGTCTCCGGGTAGTCCGTGAGGCCACTTGCCTTCGCCGGGTCGGTCCAGTCGTTGGCCGGGAAGTTGATGCGGCACAGCGGGACCTTGGCGAGGAAGTTCTGCGGCTCGTAGAAATAGCCGAGCACCGCTTCCTTGTTGTCGTTGCCCTTGGTGAAGGCCTCGATGAGAGCGGCCTCGGAGCCGGTGTTGATGACCTTGTAGTTGAGACCGTTGGCCTCAATCAACTTCTCACCGATGGTGGTGTATCCGGGCGGGCCCTCGAGCCACGCACCCTTGTCACCGGACTCCGGCGTCTTGAAGAGATCGACGTAATCATTGAGCTTGGCGCCGTCGGTGATGTCGGGGTACTCATCGCACATCCACTGCGGGACGTACATGCCGATGAGTCCGATGTTGCCGTTGTAGCCGACCTCGACGATCGCGCCACGATCGACCCACTCGGCCCAGCGGCCGCCGCCCCAGTCCTCGATGATGACGTCGATTGAGCCGGCCTCCATCGCGTCGTAGGTCACGGCAGCCTCGTCGAGGGTTGTCTGGGTGATGTCGCAGCCGAGGCTCTGGCGCGCGACGTCGCTGAGCACCTGCGCGGAGGCGGTGTAGCCCACCCACGCGTGCATGGCAACGCCCCACGAGCCGCAAGCGGTGTCAGCGGGGGCAGCAGCCGAGCTCGATGCGTCGGGTGCCGCGCTCGACTCAGCGGGTGCCGCTGACGACGAGGCCGCCTCATTCACGGTGCCACCACCGCAGGCCGCGAGGGCCAGTCCGGCAGTGGCGAGCGCGACCACGAGGCCAGCGCCCTTGCCTACTCGCTTCATTCTTCCTCCAGGAAGGTAGATGTCCCCGTCATCGTAGGCGCGGCCCTCGCGTGATTCGGCGGAATAGCGATAACGGATGGGTATCGCTACCCCAGTTTCAGTGACGACCCTGAGGGGACTTCTGGGGCCTGCCTTGTGCAATTCGGTCAAGGATGACGCCGAGCAGCACGATGGCGATACCCGCGGCGAGTCCCTTGCCGGCGAGTTCGGGCTTGGACTGGCCCACGATGACGAGATATCCCAGGCCACCCGCCCCGACGAATCCGCCGATGACGACGACGGCCAGCACGAAGATGAGCCCTTGATTGACGCCGAGAAGGATCGACCGTCGAGCGACCGGCAACTGCACCTTGGTGATGACCTGCATCGTGGTCGAGCCCGACGACACCGCTGCCTCGACCGACTCCTTGGGCACCTGGCGGATACCGTCCGCGACGATGCGGATCACGACAGGTGCGGCGTACACGACGCCGAGCACGATCGCGGCAAACCGAGTCGGGCCGAAGAGTGCCAGCACGGGCACGAGATAGACGAAAGCCGGCATGGTCTGGCCCGCGTCAAGGAAGGGTCTGAGGAATGTATCCGCGCGCGCGCTGCGACCTGCCCACACGCCGAGCACGATGCCGATGATCACGACGAAGCCCGTGGCGATGAGGGTCATGGCGAGTGTGAGCATCGTGTCGTTCCACAGCCCGGTCGCCATCACGAGTGCGAGGAGCACAAAGACGAGGATGCCCACTGTGCGCCCAGCGAGGATGAACGCGAGCAGGGTGATGGCGATGAGCGTGAGCCACCAAGGGGAATTGGCGAGGACGTCCTGGAGCGGATTGAGCACCCAGATAGTGAATTGCTCGCTTCCGGTGACGGTGAGGAAGCCGAGATTGTCGGTGATCCAGTCGGATACGGCATTGGCCGCCTCGGCTACGTACTCCCCGAAGACGAGCTGCTCCGGGAAGACCGCGAACCACAGCAGATAGCGGGAGAGGTAGATGGCGATGAGGGTGAGGACGCCGAAGATCGCGAGGCCGATGCGTCGGCGCACCTTCGCCGCATCAGCGGCCGCGTACCCGGACTGATCGCGATTGACCGCGGCGCTCGTGGAGCGGTCCAGCATCACCGCAAGCAGGACGACGGCTAGGCCCGCGACGACACCATCGCCCACATCGCGGATGGTGAGGGCCTCGACGACGGGCTTGCCCAGACCGGGCGCACCGATGAGGGCGGCGATGACGACGAAGGACAACGCCGCCAGTGTCGTCTGGTTGACCGCAAGGATGATGGTGCTCTTGGCCATGGGCAGTTGCACTTTGGTGAGCACCTGCCAGCGCGTCGACCCCGCCGACTCCGCAGCCTCGATCGGCCCCTGCTTAAGGCTCTTGATCGCATGAGCGGTGATGCGGATGCAGATGGGGATGGAGTAGATCATCGTCGCGATCGTGGCCGAGGCGATGCCGATGAGGAAGACCAGCGCCAGGGGGGCCAGGTAGACCAGCGTGGGCAGCACCTGGGCGAGGTCGAGCCAGGGTCGAAGCACCTTCATCACCCGGTCGTTGAGGCCGGCCCACACGCCGAGGGGCAGCGCGATGACGAGCGAGAGCACGACGGCCCCGATCGTCATGGCGAGGGTCTCCATCGTGAGGAGCCACATGCCGAGCATGCCGCACAGCAGCATGAGGAACATGCTCACGAAGGCCATGCGCAGCGTCGATGTCGCGTAGACGATGAAGCCGATCACCGCCAGGGTGCCGAACCATCCCAGCAGCGGAATGAGATTGCCACTGGCCGGCACCGCGATGATGCCCATGAAGAACTCGATGAAGCCCGAGATGGCAGCCCGGAGCGGATTGAAGACGTAGACGAAGAGGAAGCTCTCCGTGCGGTTACCGCGGATGGAGGCAGCGAAGTCGCGCATGATCGCCGTGAACGGCGAGTTCGTCGCCGTTGAGAGCTCCTGTGTCTGGACCCCCTTCAGCGCCGTCGCCGTCACGGCCCACACGACGAGGACGATGAGAGCCTGGACCCACCTGAGTCGAATGACGGCCTTGACGTCCATCCCTAGTCGCCCAACTCCGAGTCACGATCGCCGGCAATAAGCGTGAGGACGTCGTCGCTGCCGACGTAGCCCACCAGCGCACCACCGTTCATGACCCGCACGGGGGAGACAGACGCGATGATCGCATGGGTCGCCTCCTTGATGATCGTGTCGCCGGCCACAGCCGGGCCGTCTCCCGACTCCCCTTCGCGCAGCGGGCGGGCGATGGTCTCCAGGGTGAGGACATGACTCTTGGGGATATCGCGCAGGAAGTCTCCGACGTAGGCATCTGCAGGATGAAGCACCAGGTCCATCGCGGTGCCCATCTGCACGACGGCACCATCGCGCATGATCGCGATGCGGTCGCCGAGCTTCATCGCTTCGGCGAGGTCGTGCGTGATGAAGACCATGGTCTTGCCGAGTTCGCGGTGCAGGCGCATCACCTCGTCCTGCATGTCGCGGCGGATGAGCGGATCGAGCGCACTGAAGGGCTCGTCGAGGAACATCACGTCGGGGTCGACCACGAGCGCGCGGGCAAGGCCCACGCGCTGCTGCATGCCACCGGACAGCTGCTCGGGGTAGGAATTGGCGTAGCCCCCAAGGCCGACGAGTTGGATGACCTCTTCCGCGCGGGCGTAGCGGTCGTCCTTCTTCACGCCTTGGATCTCGAGCGGGTAGGCGATGTTGTCGATGACCTTGCGATGCGGCAGCAGGCCGAAGTGCTGGAAGACCATGGAGAACTCGGTGCGCCTCAACTGACGCAGTTGCTTGTCATTGGCCTTGAGGATGTCCTCACCCTCGATGATCACCTCGCCTGCAGTGGCATCGACCAGACGGGTGAGGCACCGCACGAGCGTGGACTTGCCCGAGCCGGACAGGCCCATGACGACGAAGACCTCGCCCTCGGCTACGTCGAACGTGACATCGCGCACGGCCGCAGTGCAGCCCGTGTCGGCGAGCAACTGGTCGCGGGGCAGGTCGGCGTACGGCGTGCCGACGATCTTGTCCGCCTGCGGGCCGAAGACCTTCCACAGATTGCGCACCGAGATGGCCGGTGCCCCGGGGGGTGCGGTCGGGCTCGTCATCTCATGCCTCCTCGGCGAACCAGCCGCTCGGGGCGGGCGAGAGATTGCGGTAGACGTGCTTGGCCTCGAGGTACTCGTGGAGGCCTGACGGTCCGAGTTCGCGCCCGACGCCCGACTGCTTGAAGCCTCCCCACTCCGCCTGCGGGAGGTAGGGGTGGAAATCGTTGATCCAGATGGTGCCGTGACGCAGCGCGGTGGCCACGCGTTCCGCCTTGCCGGCATCAGAGGTCCACACGGCCCCGGCGAGGCCATAGACCGTGTCGTTGCCCAGGGCGATCGCCTCCTCCTCCGTGCGGAAGGTCTCCACCGTGAGCACCGGCCCGAAGGACTCGTCCTGGACGCAGGTCATGTCGGTCGAGCAGCCATCAAGCACAGTGGGAAGGTAGTAGCAGCCGCCCGCGAGTGCGGGGAATTCGACCGGATCGGGGGCGGTCCCGCCACACCGAAGCACGGCACCCTCGGCGAGGGCACCCGCGACGTACCTCTCGATCTTCTCCCGATGCTGGGGGGAGATGAGCGGACCGGTCTCGGCATCGGGGTCGAAGGGACCGCCGAGACGGATGCGCTGGGCGCGGCGCACGATCTCGTCGACGACGCGGTCGTGGATGGACTCCTCCACCAGCAGGCGCGCGCCCGCCGAGCAGACCTGGCCGCTGTGGAGGAAGACCGCCGTGAGCGCGTTGTCGATGGCCGCGGCGAGGTCGGCGTCGGCAAAGACGATGTTGGGGTTCTTACCACCAAGCTCGAGCGCGACCTTCTTCACCGTCGCCGCGGCGTCGGCCATGATGCGCCGACCCGTGACGACACCACCGGTGAAGGACACCATGTCGACAGCCGGATGGGTAGCGAGCGGTGCGCCTGCAGTGCCACCCGCCCCGAGGATGAGATTGCCCACGCCTGCCGGGAGACCGGCCTCCTCGAGGAGACGCATGAGATGAATCGTGGTGCTCGGCGTCAGCTCGCTCGGCTTCAGCACGAAGGAGCATCCGGCCGCGAGTGCGGGAGCGACCTTCCAGGCTGCCTGGAGGAGCGGGTAGTTCCACGGAGTGATGAGTCCACACACGCCGACGGGCGAATAGTCGATGCGCGAACGCACATCCGCGTTGCCCGCATCGACGACACGGCCGCCGAGTGCGTCGCCCTGAGCGAGGCCCGCAAAATAACGGAAAGACTTCGCCACATCAGCGACGTCGTACTCGGCCTCGACCAGGCGCTTGCCGGTGTCGAGGGACTCCAGACGGGCGATCACGTCCACATCGCGCTCGAGGAGATCCGCGACACGGGCGAGCAGCCTGCCCCGCTCGGTGACAGGGACGCTCGACCAGCGACCATGGTCGAATGCCGCACGTGCGGCGAGGATGGCGCGCTCGGTGTCGACAGCCGTCGCCTCATCGACGACGCGGACGACCTCCCCGTCAGCAGGGCATCGGATCTCGCGCGTGCCGCCCTCGGCGGCCGAGACCCAGGCACCGTCGATGTAGAGATCAGGCATCGGCCTTCGCTTCCACGCCATGGCGGTAGAAGGGCACGTGCTCGGGGGCCAGTGGGGTCGCGCCCTTGATGATGTCGGCGGCCTTCTCCGCGAGCATCATCGTCGGCGCATAGATGTTGCCGTTGGTGACATAGGGCATGACGGAGGCATCCACGACGCGCAGGCCCTCGGTGCCGTGGACACGCATGGTGAGCGGATCCACCACCGACATCTCGTCGATGCCCATGCGTGCCGTGCAGGAGGGGTGGTACGCCGTCTCGCCGTCCTTGCGCACCCAGTCGAGGATCTGCTCATCGGTCTCTACCTCGGGCCCGGGCGAGATCTCGCCCGCGCTGTAGGGGGCGAAGGCGGGCTGGTCGAGGATCTCGCGGGTCTTGCGAATCGCCTCCACCCACTCGCGCTTGTCCTGGTCGGTGGAGAGGTAGTTGAAGACGAAAGAGGGCGGCGCCATCGGGTCGGCGCTGGTGATCCAGAGCTTGCCGCGCGCATCGGAGTACATCGGGCCGATGTGCACCTGGTAACCGTGGCCCTCGGCGATTGAGGTGCCGTCGTAGCGCACCGCAATCGGCAGGAAGTGGTACATCAGGTTGGGATAGGCGACATCGTCGTTGCTGCGAATGAAGCCGCCGGCCTCAAAGTGATTGGAGGCACCGGGACCCGACCGCAGGAAGAGCCACTGCGCACCGATGAAGGGGCGGCGCCAGAACTGCAGATTGGGGTTGAGTGACACCGGCTGCGTGCACGCATGCTGCACATAGACCTCGAGGTGGTCCTGCAGATTCTCCCCCACACCCGGGAGGTTGTGCACCGGGTCCACGCCGACGGAGCTCAGATGATCGGCATTGCCGATGCCCGAGAGTTGGAGCAACTGGGGCGAGTTGAAGGCGCCCCCCGCGAGGATCACCTCGGATCCGCGCACGCGGACCGGTCGCTTGCCGCCCAGGGAGACCTCGACGCCGGTCGCGCGCGGCGTGCCGCTGGAGGAGTCCGTGACGATGCGCGTGACATGCGCCCGTGTCTTGACGGTGAGGTTGGGGCGCGACGTCGCGGGGCGCAGGTAGGCCTTGCTGGCGGAGTAGCGGCGGCCGTTGTGGACGTTGCGGTCGAACGCCGCGAAGCCCTCCTGCTTATAGCCGTTGACGTCGGCGGTGAGCTCGTGACCGGCTTCCTGGACGGCGGCGAAGAATGCTGCGAAGAGAGGGTTCTTGGCTTCGCCGCGCTCGAGGATGAGTGGACCGTCCTTGCCCCGCCACTCATCGGCGCCCGCGCGGCAGTCCTCCATCTTCTTGAAGTAGGGCAGGCAGTGGGCGTAGTCCCAGGTCTCCATGCCGGGATCGCTGGCCCACCGCTCGTAGTCCAGTGGGTTGCCGCGCTGGAAGATCATGCCGTTGATGCTGCTGGACCCACCGAGGATCTTGCCGCGGCCGTGATTGACCCGTCGGCCGTTCATGTGCGGCTCGGGCTGCGAGGCGTACATCCAGTCGTAGAACGGGTTGCCGATGGGGAAGGTCAGGGCAGCGGGCATGTGGATGTAGACGTCAAAGGGATAGTCGGGGCGGCCAGCCTCGAGCAGGAGGACCGTGGTCGACGGGTCCTCGCTCAGTCGCCCGGCAAGCGCAGAACCTGCCGACCCTCCACCAACGATGATGTAGTCGTATCCCTTGGGCATTCGTCTACCCTAGGTTATCCGCGTCGCTCAATCACCGAGTTCGGCGCGACGGCGTACGACGTACTCCTCGAGTTCTTCGCGAATCGACTCATCCAGCGGCGGCTGCTCGTACTCCTCGAGCTTCTTCTCGTAGATCTCGCGCGCGCGCTCGACGGTGTCCCTGCCACCGAGTCGCATCCAGCGCTCGTAGTTGTCGGAGTTCCACAGGAAGGGTCGGTAGAAGCACGTGCGGAAGCGCTCCATGGTGTGCTCGGCGCCGAGGAAGTGACCACCCGCGCCGACCTCCTCGTGAGCACCGAAGGCGAGCTCCTCCTCGCTGAAGTCCACCGGCGTGAACTCCCGCTGCAGGGACTCGAGAATCTGCACGTCGATGACGTACTTCTCGTAGCTGGCCACGAGGCCGCCCTCGAGCCATCCAGCCGTGTGCATGACGAAGTTGGTGCCGGCGAGGAAGGTCGGAAGCATCGTCATGAGGGACTCGAAGATCGCCTGCGCGTCGGGTGTCTGAGAGGAGTTGAGGCCTCCGCCCGTGCGGAAGGGCAGCCCGAAGTGGCGGGCGATCTGACCCGTGCAGAGCAGACCGATCGCAGACTCCGGGGTGCCGAACTGGGGCGAGCCCGACTGCATGTCGATGTTGGAGAGGAAGCTGCCGAAGACCACGGGCGCACCTGGGCGGATCAGTTGCGTGAGCGCGATGCCGGTGAGCGTCTCCGCCATCTGCTGCGCCAGGGTCGCCGGGATGGAGACGGGCGACATCGCCCCCATGAGCAGGAACGGCGTGAGGATGACCGGCTGCATCGCCTTGGCGTACTCGAACTGCGCCTCGAGCATGCGGTCGTCCCAGCGCAGGGGCGAGTTGCAGTTGACGAGCGAGATGCACGCCGGGGTCTTCTCGATGGACTCGCGGCTTCCGAAGAGGATCTCGCTCATGCGGATGGTGTCGAGCGCACGCGTGCCGCTGACGACGTTGCCCATGTAGATCTTGTCCGTCAGGGTCATGGCGGCGTAGAGCATGTCGAGGTGGCGAGAGTCCAGTGGGGCATCGCTGGGCTCGCAGACGACACCGCCCACGCTGTCCATAGCGGAGAAGGACTGGGCAAGCTTCGCGAAGTTGCGGTAGTCGTCCATCATCGCGTCGCGACGCACGTCGCCCTGGCGCACGAAGGGAGGACCGTAGACGCTCGAGAAGACCATCGAATTACCGCCGATGTGCACCGTGTTGGCGGGATTGCGCGCCTGGATGTCGAACTCACGCGGGGCCTTGGCGACCTGCTCGAGCACGAAGTCGGGATCGAAGAAGACCTTGTCGCCATCGGTGCGCATGCCAGCGGCCTTGAAGAGCTCGACCGCCTCGGGCATCATGAACTCGATGCCGAGCTCGGAGACGATCCGACGCCAGCCCTTGTCTAGGACCGCCATGGATTCCTCAGAAAGGATCTCGTAGCGCGGCAGGGTGTTCTCGAACATCGGCTCTCCCGATTCGCCGTGGCCGGATAGGCCTTGACCAGTTGGTGACGGGATCCTACACTCCACTTTTGGAAGTGCGGTTCCATATAGTGGAACTTTCGTTTGGCCCGCACGGGCCGCAGGGAGGGATCGGCACATGGCCGGACCGGTCGGCACGCAGGCGGTGGAT
>JBMOIL010000069.1:0-12806 GCA_049317345.1 Candidatus Nanopelagicales bacterium | reverse complement strand
CATCCGATGCGGCCGGAGCTGCCGTGGCCCGACCTGGTGGCGCAGTTGACGAGTGCCGGGTGGGTGCACCTGCCCAATGCAAGCCGCATGATGAGCGCCGGCGGGCGTGCCGTCGAGTTGCGCGGTGTCGACGATCCACACATCGAGCGCGACGACTACGCGTTGATCGCTGGCTCACCGGATCCTGATGCAGATGTAGCGATCGGCGTCGCCCACGCTCCCTACCTGCGCGTGCTCGACGCGATGGCCGCCGATGGGGTGGATCTCGTGCTCGCCGGCCATACCCATGGTGGCCAGGTGTGCATCCCTGGCATCGGTGCCCTCGTCACCAACTGCGATCTCGACCGGTCACGGGCCAGTGGCCTGTCGGTCCATGCGCGCCCGCTCATGGAGTTCGCGTCCCACGATCACCCGGACATGTGGATGCATGTCTCAGCCGGGCTGGGCACGTCGCCCTACGCCCCGATCCGCTTCGCGTGCCCACCGGAGGCCACACTGCTCACCCTCACCGCCGGGGGATAGACTCCTTCGGCTCCCTCGGGGTGTGGCGCAGCTTGGTAGCGCGCTTCGTTCGGGACGAAGAGGTCGTGGGTTCGAATCCCGCCACCCCGACACATGGGAAGGGCCCGGATCTTGTGATCCGGGCCCTTCCCATGTGTCTTGCAGGCGCGAGTGGTCAGCCGACGAGGAGTTCGGCGATCTGCACGGCGTTGAGAGCCGCACCCTTGCGCAGGTTGTCATTGCTCACGAACATCGCGAGGCCACGACCATCAGGCACGCCCTCATCTGCGCGAACGCGGCCCACGAACGACGGATCCGCGCCGGCGGCCTGCAGGGGAGTGGGCACGTCGGTCACCACCACGCCGTCCGCACCGGAGAGGATCTCGGTTGCACGCTCGGCGCTCAGGGGTCGCTCGAACTCGGCGTTGATCGAGAGCGAGTGTCCGGTGAACACCGGCACACGCACGCAGGTGCCGGAGACGAGCAAATCCGGGATGCCGAGGATCTTGCGGCTCTCGTTGCGCAACTTCTTTTCCTCGTCGGTCTCACCGAGCCCGTCATCCACGATTGATCCCGCGATCGGGACGACGTCGAAGGCGATGGTGCGCACGTACTTCTTGGGCTCGGGGAAGGCGACACTCGACCCATCGTGAACGAGGGTGGTGACGTCGCCGTCCATCACCGCACGGAGCTGCGTCTCGAGCTCCTCCACTCCGGCTAGGCCACTGCCCGAGACGGCCTGGAAGGTGCTCACCACCAGGCGCTGCAGACCAGCCTCGCGATGCAGCGGCATGAGCACGGGCATCGCGGCCATGGTCGTGCAGTTGGGATTGGCGATGATCCCCTTGCGCATCTCGGAGATGGCGCCCGGATTGACCTCGCTCACGATGAGCGGGACATCAGGGTCCATGCGCCAGGCCGAGGAGTTGTCGATGACGACGGCTCCTGCCTCGGCGAACTTCGGGGCGTACTCCTTGGAGCTAGCTCCGCCCGCGGAGAACAGTGCGATGTCAATGCCGCTCAGGTCGGCGGACGCGACGTCCTCAACGACGACGTCAGCGCCCTTCCACGGCAGCGTCGTGCCGGCTGAGCGGGCCGAGGCGAAATAGCGGATCTGGCCAACGGGGAAGTTGCGCTCCTCGAGCAGGCGTCGCATGACTCCGCCGACCTGGCCGGTGGCACCGACGACCGCAACTGTCGGATTGTCCTTCATCGCCCGGTCCCGCCGTAGACAACGGCCTCACCGTCGGCGTCGAGCCCGAATGCAGTGTGCAGGACCTGCACGGCCTGCTGGGCAACTTCCGCCCGCGTCACCACCGAGATGCGGATCTCGGACGTTGAGATCATCTCGACGTTGACCCCCGCGTCGGCGAGCGCCTTGAAGAAGGTCGCCGAGACACCGGGGTGCGAGCGCATCCCGGCTCCAACCAGCGAGATCTTGGCGATGCCCTCGTCGGTGAGGAGATCCTCGAAGCCGATCTGCGAGCGCACAGCCTCAAGAGCGCTGGTCGCCTTACCCATGGACCCCTGTGGGCACGTGAAGGTCACATCCGTGCGACCTGTCGAGGCTACAGAAACGTTCTGGACGATCATGTCGATGTTGATGCCGGCATCGGCCAGCGCGCTGAAGATCGCGGCGGCCTCGCCCGGGCGGTCGGGTACGCCGACCACGGTGACCTTGGCGTCGTTGAGGTCGGCGGCCGTGCCGGAGATGATCGGCTGCTCCATGGTGCCTCCCGCGGCGATTCGGGCCGCGATCGCGGCCTCGGACAGGACATAGGTGCCCTCACGGTCGGAGAAAGATGACCGCACGTGGATGGGCAGATCGAAGCGACGCGCGTACTCCACGCAGCGCAGGTGGAGGACCTTGGCGCCAGCAGCAGCCAGCTCCAGCATCTCCTCGTAGGTGACGACGGAGAGCTGGCGCGCCTTGGGCACGACGCGAGGGTCGGCACTGAAGACGCCGTCAACGTCGGTGTAGATCTCGCACACATCAGCGCCGAGGGCGGCGGCGAGTGCCACGGCGGTCGTGTCGGAACCCCCGCGACCAAGGGTGGTGATGTCCTTGGTGTCCTGGGCGACGCCCTGGAAGCCGGCGACGATCGGGATAGCGCCCGCCGCAAGTGCCTCCTGGATGCGCCCGGGCGTCACATCGATGATGCGCGCAGCACCGTGCGAGGAATCGGTGATGAGGCCTGCCTGGGATCCGGTGTAGGAACGTGCCTCTTCACCGAGGTCGTTGATCGCCATGGCGACCAGGGCCATGGAGATGCGCTCACCCGCGGTGAGCAGCATGTCGAGCTCGCGGCCGGGGGGACTCGGGGAGACCTGCTCGGCGAGGTCGAGGAGCTCATCGGTGGTGTCGCCCATGGCCGAGACAACGACCGCGACCCCGTGCCCCGCACGGTGAGTCGCCACGATGCGCGCTGCGACGCGACGGATGCTCTCAGCGTTAGCAACGCTGGAACCTCCGTACTTCTGCACGACGAGGCCCACATCGGCTCCTGGACAACACACCGGCCGCCCCCGACGGGGCGGGCACCAACGGCGGAAGATCCAGTCTATCGGCCGTCTGCTGCCGCGCGACCCGCAGCCTCAAGCGGAACCGCCTCGTCCTGCCTAGCCGTCGACGCGACGACGACCCGCGAAGGCACGCCCGAGAGTGACCTCGTCGGCGTACTCCAGGTCGCCTCCGACAGGAAGACCACTGGCGAGGCGCGTCACCTCGAGACCCAGGGGGATGAGCATGCGCGCGAGATACGTCGCGGTGGCCTCGCCCTCGAGATTGGGATCGGTGGCAATGATCACCTCGGTGATCTGTCCGTCGGCAAGGCGCTGCATGAGCTCGCGCATGCGCAGGTCATCGGGTCCTACGCCGTCGATCGGGCTGATGGCCCCGCCGAGCACGTGGTAGCGGCCGCGGTATTCGGCGGTGCGCTCGATGGCGATCACATCCCGCGACTCCTCGACGACACACAGTGAGTGCGGGTCACGACGCGGGTCACGACAGATCCGGCACTCCTCCTCCTCGGTCACATGCCCGCAGGTCGAGCAGAAGCGGGCGCGCTCCTTTACAGCGACGAGCACCTCCGCGAGGCGGCGCACGTCCGCCGGCTCGGCCTGGAGGATGTGGAAAGCGAGCCGCTGCGCGCTCTTGGGACCGATCCCGGGGAGGCGGCCGAGCTCGTCGATGAGGTCGGCCACGATGCCGTCGTACATCTCAGCCCTGCTCGATCTCGCCGATGACGGTCGCCCCCAGCTCGCGCATGGCCAGGGCCTCACCGCTCACGTCGTCTTCGCTGTCGGAATCATCGATGCTGGGCTCGTCTGAGGAGGCGGCCTCCTGCGAAGCGGGGGCCGGGACCGAGCCCGTCGCGACCACGTCGACCTGGACGTCGGCGTGCATGACATCGATGATCACCTGGCGCAGCCGCTCCGCGTGGCCGCTCGCACGTGCATTGCGCACCTTGCTCTCCTCGGGGACACCGACGGCGAGTACGCCGGCGTCGAGGGAGAGTGGACGCGAGTCGCTGAAGACCATCCAGGCGACCCGCGACATCGACTTCAAGCCTTCGAGGATCGCGGGCCACATCGTTGTGACATCGGCGAGGCTCGCACTCGAGCCGCCGGCCGCGGGTGGCGAGGGTGCGGGCGCCGCAGCGGCCTCGGGTTGTTCGGCGGCGCTGGCGAGGACCTGAGACATCCGAGGCGGTGCCGGTGGGCCGGAAGGCGCGGGACGAGCGGGCTCCTCGGCGCGAGGGTCCTCGGACTTCGGCTCGGGCTCGGGAGCTCGACGCGACTCAGTGGCCGCGGCGCGTGGCGCTGCCGCCCGAGGAGCCGGGGCGGCAGCCGCGGGGGCGCCGCGCTCGAGGCGATCCAGGCGCACCGCCAGGCCAGCCGGCGAGGAGTCGGCGGAGGGCAGCAGCAGGCGAGCAGCGAGCAACTCCAGGTGGAGTCGCGGTGCGGTCGCGCCGCGCAATTGAGTGAGCCCGTCGCTCACGAGGTCCGCGGCACGCGACAGCTCGGCCAAGGTGAGACCGGCCACCTGCCTGCGCATCACTTCGATCTCGGAATCAGGGGCATCGAGGATGGCCAAGGCCTCATCACCGGGTATGGCTGCCAAGACGATGAGATCGCGCAGGCGCTGCAGCAGGTCGGCGGCAAAACCGCGCGGATCATGGCCCGCGTCGACCACCCGTTCGATGACGGAGAAGAGGCGCGCGCCCTCGCCCGACGCGATGGCATCGATGGTGTCGTCCAGGAGGGCTGCGTCGGTCACGCCGAGCTGGGCGGAGACCTCATCGAGGGTGAGGCCCTCTGGACCGGACCCGGCGATGAGCTGCCCGAGGATCGAGAGAGCATCGCGCACACTGCCAGCGGCGCTGCGCGCAACCAGCGCGAGGGCTGCGGGGTCGGCCGGCACCCCCTCGGCCTCGCACACCGTGGCGAGGTGCTGCTGAAGGACCCGGGTGGGGACGAGCCGGAAGGCGTAGTTGAAGGTGCGCGATCGGATCGTGGGAATGACCTTGTCGGCCTCGGTAGTCGCGAAGATGAAGCGCACGTGCTCCGGCGGCTCCTCCACGAGCTTGAGCAGCGCATTGAACCCCGCGTTGGAGACCATGTGGGCCTCGTCGACGATGTAGACCTTGTAGCGGGACGAGACCGGGGCAAACATCGCACGCTCGCGCAGCTCGCGGGTGTCATCGACTCCACCATGGCTCGCAGCATCGAGTTCGATGACGTCGATGGAGCCGGGGCCGTTGGGCGCGAGGTCCACGCAGCTCTGGCACTCACCGCACGGCTCGGCCGTGGGGCCCTGCGCACAGTTGAGCGAGCGGGCGAGGATGCGGGCGGTCGAGGTCTTGCCGCAGCCGCGCGGTCCCGACAGCAGGTAGGCATGGTGTACCCGGTCGTTGGCGAGGGCCCGGGAGAGCGGCTCGGTGACGTGCTCTTGGCCCACGACGTCGGCCAGACGCCCCGGCCGGTAGGTGCGATACAGGGCCGTGGACACCCGGTCACCCTAGTCCGGCAGGGGGACAACAGGGGACCCCCCGCGCACCCGACAGAGCCCGCCTGCCCTTGCTGCCTTCCGGCCCTGGGGGATTCAGCGGGGTGACGCCGCGCGGGGGGTCGGGACGAGTGTACGACGAGCGGTCGAGGCGCCGGATGCGCGAAGCCCGGGCGGGGAGACCGCCCGGGCTTCGCGGAGCGCGGAGGATAGGGGATTTGAACCCCTGAGGGATTGCTCCCAACACGCTTTCCAAGCGTGCGCCCTAGGCCACTAGGCGAATCCTCCGCCGCCGAGGGTACCCAAGCCCATCCGCAGGCCGAATCCGGATGATCAATCACACCCGGAAGACGTCAAGATCACGGTTGTGTCATGTACGCGTCGCGCCACGACTCAGGGCTCGACGCAACCTAGACTGATGAGACCGCGCGGGTCGCATCGATGCGTCTTGCGGCGACGAACTCAGGAGGAAAGGCTCGATGAGCGTTCCCAGCGGCGGCCCCCGGCCCAGCGCCCGTCATCGGCGCAAGCAGAGCCCCGTGATCGCAGTCGTCCTCGTTGCCATTGGCATGGTGATCCTCTTCGGCGCGGGCTACGGCCTGTCGCGCATCATCCAAGGCTCCGGCTCATCGGACGCCGGTGGCACATCCGCCCCCACGGACGGCTCCGCCACGAGTGCAGCACCCGAGCCCCAGCCCTGTGTCACCGTGACCGTCACTCCCGGGGCAGGCCTGCCCAGTCCCGCTCAGGTGACCTCCAACGTCTACAACGCCACCGATCGAGCGGGCCTGGCAGCCTCCACCGCTGAGGAGCTCCAGGTGCGTGGCTTCCTCATCGGAGTGATCGACAACGACCCTCTGGCCAAGACCATCACCACGGTCGCAGAGATCCGCCACGGTCCCTCAGGCGAGCAGGCCGCGCGCCTCATGTCCTTCTACATTCCCGGCGCCGAACTCGTCGACGACGGCCGCAAGGACGCGACGATCGACACCGTGCTCGGTGCGGCGTACACCTCCATTGCTCCGCAGTCGGAGGTCGATACGGCGCTCGCTGCACCGTCGCCGTCACCCAGCGGCCCGGGCTGCTCGCCGAGCGCCGCGCCGTCGAGCGACCCCGTCGCCCCCAGCGGGGAAAGTGCAAGCCCTGCAGCCTCCTAGAGGGCTACGACGCGTCCGAGTTCCATGACGCGCTCCGGGGGCAGGTGGTAGTACCTCTGCTCACACGTGGCATTGCGCTGCATGAAGGCGAAGATCTCTCTTGCCAACCAGCGCACCGGCCCCGTGGCGGCTACCTCGCAGTGCACCGTGTAGAAGGTGTAGCGGCAATTGAGTGCATCGACCTGCGGGTAGCGTGAAGCGATCAGTTCGACCGTCGCGGCAGGATCCGAGCGCTCCATGTAGCCGCTGAGAAGAACCGCATCCAGTACACCGTCAGCAACTTCGCTCACCGTGAGACGGGCCGACGGATCCACCCAGGGCGTTTCCGCTGTGCGCATGCGCAAGATGACGATGCTCGCAGGCACCACGTCGAGCAGACGAGTCTGCCGGATGAGCGCGTACGGCACTCCCTCTTCGTTCGTGATGTAGACCGTAGTGCCCTCAGTACGCGTGACTCCCGGCGCGTTGAGGACGGTGGTGATGTCCGAAAGGGGCAGGACTCGATCGTCGAGCACTTGACCCAGACGCGTCAAACCCACGCGCCAGCTGGCGAGCACCACGAAGATCACCGTGGCGGCGACGAGAGGGAACCAACCACCGTGATCGAACTTGGTCAGGTTCGCAGCGAAGAACGACCCGTCGATGACCAGGAAGATCCCTAGCCCAGGCACGACGATCCACAAGGGTAGGCGCCACCGGCGGCGCGCGACCACCGCAATCAGACACGTGGTGATGACGAAGGTGCCTGTGACAGCGATGCCGTACGCCGACGCCAAGTTGGACGAACTCTGGAAGCCCACGACCAGTCCGATGACGGCCACGGCGAGGAGCCAATTGACGAAAGGCACGTACACCTGGCCTCGCTCCGTGGCCGAGGTGTGCACGACGGTCATCCGTGGCAGGTAACCCAGGCGGATGGCCTGCTGCGTCATGGAAAAGGCCCCGGAGATCACGGCCTGCGCTGCGATGAGCGTGGCAGCCGTCGCCAGCAGGACCATCGGCAGTTGAAGTGCCGCGGGGACGAGCAGGTAGAAGGGGTTGTCGACTGCAGATGGATCGCGCAGGACCAGGGCACCCTGACCCAGATAGTTGAGGTAGAGCGCGGGTGAGGCGATGACAAACCAGGACAGGCGGATGGGACGCCGCCCGAACTGCCCCATGTCGGCGTAGAGAGCCTCGGCCCCCGTCACGCACAGGACGACGGATCCGAGTGCCAGGAACGCAGTCCAGGGGTCGCTCATCATAAAGCTCACGGCATACGTGGGCGACAGGGAGGCGAAGACCTCGGGCGATTGGACGACGCTCAGCAGTCCCAGGACGCCGATGACAGCGAACCAGACCAGCATGATCGGCCCGAAGATCGCGCCGACGCGATGGGTACCGAAACGCTGGATGGAGAAGAGTCCGACGAGTAGGACAAGTGCTATCGGCACCACGAAGGCCTGCAGCCCGGGTGCCACGAGCTCGAGGCCTTCGACGGCCGAAAGCACAGAGATCGCGGGCGTGATCACGCCGTCGCCATAAAACAGGGACGCACCAAGAACTCCGAAGACCATGATGATCGTCGCCGACCTCGCCCGTCGCACGACGGCTGTGGCAAGCGATGCGAGCGACATGATGCCGCCCTCGCCCTCGTTGTCCGCGCGCATCACGATGAGGACGTACTTCAGGGAGACGATCACCGTCAGGGTCCAGAAGACGAGCGAGAGAGCACCCAGCACCCGCTCCGTCGTCGCAGGGATGTCGTGGGCTCCCAGGAAGATCTCGCCGAACGCGTAGAGCGGGCTCGTGCCGATGTCGCCGAACACGACACCCAGAGAACCCAGGGCAAGAATCCCCGTTGACGCTCTGCGCTGCTTCACGCTCAGAGACCCTAGGGCCGGCGGGGCAGTCCCGTGGCAACTTAACCGAAGCGTCACGCCCCGGGGGTCCCCCTCACTAGCCTCCCCGGGGGGAGGTGCCATGAACGCGGCGAGCCGCATCCCGCGCTCAGCGTGGATCGTTGCCCTCAGCGCGACCACTCTCGGGGTCATCTATGGCTACGACAGCTCCAATGTCGCGGGCGCCCAGCTGTACTTCCAGGACTACTTCGACCTGCGGAGCAACGAGGGAGCCGTCGAGACCATCGTGACCGCGACGGTCTACGGTGAGCTTCTCGGCGTCCTGGCCGGTGGATTCATCATCAATCGTCTTGGTCGCAAGCCGACCATCGTCACCGTCGCCTGCGGCTACGTCGTCTTCTGCCTCGCGAGTGCGCTCGCCGTTTCACCCGTGATGCTCGGGGTGGCGCGCCTGCTCCTCGGGATCATGATCGGCATCTCGCTCGTCGCCGTACCGATCTTCGTGGCGGAGTCAGTGCCCGCGCGCATCCGGGGAGCGACCCTCGTCGCCTACCAGGTAGCCGCAGTGGTCGGCATCATCCTGGGATATCTCGCCGCACTCGCGCTGAGCGCCGTCACCGAGTCCCTCAGTTGGCGCGTGATGCTCGGGCTCGCAGCACTTCCGGCGCTGCTCCTCATCCCCGCACTGCTGCGCCTGCCCGAGACCGCGCGCTACCTCGTGCTCCGGGGACGCGTCGAGGAAGCCCGGGTGTCCCTGAGCCGGACCACCGCGCCCGAGGACGTGGACTCCGTTCTGGCCAGCATTCAGGCGACGTGTGCCACCGAGGGGCAAGGACGCGTCCGAGAGATGCTTCGCAAGCCCTACCTGCGCGCCACTCTCTTCGTCGTCGGACTCGGCTTCTTCATCCAGATCACCGGCATCAACGCCACCGTCGCCTACGGACCGCGGATCTTCGAAGCGATGGGGGTGACGACCAAGACTCAGTCGATCCTCATGTCCACGCTCGTGCAATGCATGGCGCTCGTCGCCGTACTCGCCTCGATGAGTGTGGTGGATCGTTGGGGGCGCCGACCGATCCTGCTCACCGGCATCACCGTCATGATCGTGTCGCAGCTCGTCATGGTGGTGACGTTCGCGACCCAGGAGGGGGACACCTTCTCCACCGCTCAGGTGGTTCTGGGCTTCCTTGGGCTGGCCGGCATCAACATCGGCTTCGTCTTCGGATTCGGCGCCCTCGTGTGGATTTACTCGAGTGAGAGCTTCCCCGCAAGGCTTCGGGGCTACGGCTCCAGCGCCATGCTGGGGTCGGATCTAATCGCCAACATCATCATCGTCCAGTTCTTCCTCACGGTGCTCAACACGGTCGGCGGGGCGTGGTCCTTCGGGATCTTCGCTATCCTCGCGGTGCTCGCCTGGATTTTCGTCTGGCGCCTTGCGCCGGAGACGAAGGGCCGTGAGCTGGAGTCGATTCAGGAGTACTGGGAGCACGGCGGGCACTGGCCCGCACCCGAGGAGAGGGAGACGCGCTGATGCTGCGTGCGGGAGTGGACCTCGGGGGCACCAAGATCCAGACGGTCATCGTGGATCCGGAGGGTGCCGTCCTGGGCCAGTGCCGGCTGGCCACGCCGCAGGACCGGGGACCTGCTGGCGTCCTGGACGCGATGGTTGACTCCGTCCGTCAGGCCATGGCCGATGCGGGCATCGACCCGGCCCTGCTCGTCGGGGTCGGGGTCGGCTCCCCCGGGCAGATCGATCACGACGCCGGCACGGTGAGCCACGCGGGCAACCTCCCGGATTGGCTCGGCACCATCGAAGTCTCGGCACCATTACGCGCGGCGCTCGGCGTACCCATCGAACTCGCCAATGATGTGCAGGTGGGCGTGATGGCGGAATCGCGCCTCGGTGCAGGGCGCCCCTACTCCTCGATGCTCGGCATCTTCTGCGGCACGGGCGTGGGCGGCGGCATCGTGATCCACGACGAGCTCTGGCTCGGAAGGGGAGCTGCGGGCGAGGTCGGCCACATGGTGGTCGAACCCGATGGTGCGCCCTGTCCCTGCGGACGCAAGGGATGCCTCGAGGCATACGCCGGCCGAGCCGCGATGGAGGCCGAGGCGCGCCGACGCATCGATCATGGCAAGCACAGCGACCTCATCAAGATCATGGAGAAAAAGGGCCGCACCCGGATGTCGAGCGGCGTCTGGGCCAAGGCTCTGGAGAAGAACGACCATCTCGCGGTCCACCTCATCGACCGAGCGATCTGGGCACTGGGCCTTGCGACAGCGAGTGCGGTCAATCTCCTGGACATCGAGGCCGTGGTCATCGGCGGCGGGCTCGGCACGCGACTGGGCGCGCCGTTCGCCGACCGCATCCGCGAGGCGATGCTCCCGCACCTCATCCTCCCGGAAAGGGCACCTCAGGTGCTCAGCGCGGCACTCGGCGACCTCGGCGGCGCCATGGGAGCCGCGTTGCGCGTCGAGCACACGGTGCCACCTCCCGGCGAGATCGGCGTCGTAGCCGATCCCGACGCCTGACCAGCGCCTAGGCCTAGGTACCTCCCTCAGCCCGGCCACTTCCCAGGCCCGGCCGAATGTGCAGTTGTGCGCATGATCTCGGGCCGATTCCCCTGCAAAAGTGCACGCTCGGCGCAGACGGCCCCTGAGCCCAACGCGTCGGATGTCACCTCGGCCCTGCAGTGAGTCGGGCTTCGCGCGCCCTCAAGGCCCGAAGGACCTTAGCGATCAACTGCTGCGGCCGGTGAATGTCAGCGGGAACGACGGTCACGATCAGCCAGTGCTCCAGACCCAACTCTTCACGGCGCCGAGCATCGCGTCGCTGGCCCTCCAGGGTCAAGTGGTGGTACCCGTCGTACTCAATGACGATCTTCAGATCCTCGTAGACGAGATCGCCCCGGGCGATGAACCTCCCGACCGAGTCGTAGATCTCGATCTGCGGCGTGGGCGGGGGCAGGCAGGCTTCGGCGATGAGCGCCCGCGTGAGTGACTCACGCGGGGATTCCGCCCGAGCATCAAGGAGTGCCGCGGCCCTCTTGGCTGCTTGCAGGCCGCGCTGACCCGCACTCCGGCCAATCACTGCGACGATATCCGCACGCGTGCACAGCCTGCGCCGGAGAAAGTCGTCGCCCACCGCCACCAGATTCGGCACCGAAAGGCGCTCAGCGACGTCGACGAACGTGCGGCCGGGTGAGGTGAGGGGAAGGCCATGGATGTCCAGCACATCTCCCGCAACGAGGTCGCGGCGCCGGGCCCTGACACCGACGCGTCTCACGGGATGGGCACCTGCGGGAATAGTGACCTCGAGGGATTCGTCCGAGCCGACGACTCCCTCCCACAGCGCGATAGACGTCTCGCCGGAGAACGCGACGAGCTCCGGGAGCGCGACGCGCAACGCCTCGCATCGCGCGACGAGGTCGTGTCGGTCAGCGGGCAGGCGCACACCTCTGGTCGGGCTCCAAAATCCGCGGAGATAGCGGGACCGACTTGCGGCGGTCACGGAGAAGGCGGGTGACGACATGACCGCACGGTGGCCGCAAGGGCAGTGCGTCGGTCAGGCCCACGACCACGACCGTGGATGACCCCGCCTCCGCCCGCCTGTTGATGGCACCAGACCGACCGGCGGCCGCTCATCCGGGTGACGCTCGCCGACCCGCGCCCTCGCGGAGCCACATGGCCCTTCGGACACGAGCGTGCACTCGTGCTTCTGAATGTGGGCCCATTCCGGCGCACAGCTGCACACTGGGGGAAGCGGGCGTCGTCACACCCACTGCCCGCTCCGCAGGACGCGCACCACGCGCAGATCCGCGTCCAGGGCCACGATGTCGGCACGTTGGCCCACCGCGAGCCGACCGCGATCGGATAGGCCCATGGCCATCGCCGGGGCCAGGGATGCAGCCCTGCTCGCCTGGGCGAGCGTGCGGTCCGCGAGACGCACCGCACGCCGAAGCGCGGAGTCCATCAGCAGGGTGCTACCGGCGAGGCTTCCGCCCTCGCGCAGGCGCGCAACGCCATCGCGCACCACGACATCGAGGCTCCCGATCCGATAGTCGCCGTCACCGGCGCCAGCGGCCGACATCGCATCGGTGACGAGCGCACCGCGGCCCTCCGACGCGGAGAGTGCAAGTGCGACGACCTCAGGCTCGAGATGTATGCCGTCGCCGATGACCTCGCAGGTCACACGCGGGTCGGCGAGGAGGACGCCCACGGGCCCGGCGTCTCGGTGAAGCAGGGGCGGCATGGCATTGAAGAGGTGCGTGGCCACGGTGGCACCGGCATCGACGGCAG
>JBMOIL010000068.1:0-12841 GCA_049317345.1 Candidatus Nanopelagicales bacterium | reverse complement strand
TCGGCGGCGACCTCTGCGCCCATGCCGAGCATGACCGGTGCCTCGTGTACGACGATGCAGCGACCCGTGCCCTGCACGTCGGCAACCACAGGGTCGAGGTCGAGTGGCGACAGGGATCGCAGGTCGATCACCGAGCACTCCACGCCATCCTCGGACGCAGCCTCAGCTGCCTCGAGGCACGTGCGCACCATCGGTCCATAGGTCACGAGCGTGACGTCGGAACCACGTCTCAGGACACGCGACGACCAGGGGCTACCGCTGATCGGCGAGACGTCATCGACCTCTGCCCGATCCCAGTAGCGGCGCTTGGGCTCGAAGTAGATGACCGGATCGTCACTCGCGATCGCCTGCTGGATCGTCACGTATGCCTCCGCCGCGTCAGCGGGAGTGAGCACACGCAAGCCGGGCGTGTGGGCGAAGTAAGCCTCCGGCGACTCACTGTGATGCTCCACGGCACCGATTCCGCCGCCATAAGGGATGCGGATGACGATGGGCATCGGCGTGATCCCGCCAGAACGGTAGTGATGCTTCGCCACCATCGTCACGATCTGGTCGAACGCCGGGTAGACGAAGCCATCGAACTGGATCTCCAAGACGGGGCGGTATCCGCGCATGGCAAGTCCTACCGCCGTGCCGACGATGCCGCTCTCCGCGAGCGGGGCGTCAATGACACGGTCCTCGCCGAAGTCCTTCTGCAGGCCATCGGTCACGCGGAAGACCCCGCCGAGCGGCCCAATGTCCTCCCCCATGAGCAGCACCTTGGGGTCGTTCTCCAGCGCCCGGCGCAATCCGGCATTCAGGGCCTGCACCATCGTCATCACTGTCATGAACCCTCCCCGGTGGCGAGGTAGTCGGCCATGGCCGCGCGATCGGCAGTGACCTGAAGGTGCGGCTCGGCGTACACATGCTCAAACATCCCGAGCGGATCCGGGTCCGCCATGCCGCGGATCGCCTCACGCAAGCGCTCACCGAGCGCATCGGCCTCCGCCTCGACACCAGAGACGAAGTCATCGTCGATGACGCCCATCCGCTCCATGAGCCGGCGCAACCGATCGAGGGGATCGCGCGATGCCCAGTGATCAAGCTCAGCCTCATCGCGGTAGCGCGTCGGATCGTCAGACGTGGTGTGCGGACCGCGGCGGTAGGTAATCGCCTCGATGAACGACGGGCCACCACCCTCACGTGCGCGATCGAGGAGAGCCCGTGTCACCGCGAGCCCGGCGAGGACATCGTTGCCATCGATGGTCACGGCAGGAATGCCGTATCCCGCCGCTCGGGTGGCCAGCGAGGCACGCGCCTGGCGGGCGACCGGCACCGAGATGGCCCACTGGTTGTTCTGCACCAGGAAGACAACCGGCGCCTGGAACGACGCAGCGAACACCATCGCCTCATGCACGTCTCCGGTGCTCGTCGCACCGTCGCCGAAACAGGAGAGCACGGCCTCATCAGCACCATCGCGCTGAATGCCCATGGCATAGCCCACGGAGTGCAGTGCGTGGGAGCCGATGACGATGGTGAAGATGCCGAGGCCGACTCGGCGCGGATCCCAGCTGGCGTGGCTGGTGCCGCGGTAGAGATGCAGGAGCTCGACCGGATCTACTCCGCGCACGTGGAAGATGCCCACTTCGCGATACGTCGTGAAGCCGTAGTCGCGGGGACGCATCGCATGGGCGGCACCGATCTGGATGCCCTCCTGCCCGAGGACCGGGCACCACAGACCCAACTCTCCCGTGCGCTGCAGGGCCGTCGACTCCACGTCCGTGCGCCGGGTCAGGACGATGTCGCGGTAGAGCGTGCGCAAAAGGTCGGAGTCGACCTCGATCGGGTAGTCCGGATGCGGTTGGTAATCGCCCTCTGGCGTGAGCAAGCAGATGACGTCATCGGTCATGGTGTGGACCCTCTCATCGCGGGCCTTGTGAGCCCAGTGACATCCAAGCACCGGTTGTGCCCGAGGGATGGACTCTTCGGCCAGCGCGGTCTCTGGGAGTCGCGATCCGTCCCCATGCGTCCCATACTGACAGCGTGATGAGTCGCGGAGCCCCCTCGCGTGCGGTCAATCGGTCCAGGCCACTTACCCGAGTAGCTGTCCTGAGCAGTGCGATCGCGACGCTGGTAGCGGTGCTGCTGTCAGCCACCCCGGCCCTTGCGCATCAGCCCGTGCAACTCACCTCCGCTGATCGCACACCCGCCAATGGCCCGCTCCTGGTGGACGGCACGGTGTCATTCGCGGTGTACGCCACGGTGCGTGACGGCGCCACGCGCGGCTTCCGCGTGGGCATGCGCGAGGGACAGCGCCTGGAGATCCAACTGCTCATTCCCGATCGCGCACCGGCCAATCGGCTATCGAGCAGCCAACTGCCCCTCGTCACGGTCGTGGACCCAGCAGGACGGCGCACAACTCTCACCATCGATGAGCGAACGCCGTTCTACGAGCCCTACTCGGGCACGTCGTACCTCTACCTCGCGCGACTGTCGCAGTCGGCGCGATCAGGCACGTACCAGGTCATCGTGACTGGGCGCGACCGGACGAAGGTGCCGGTCGTCATCGGCGTGGGCTATCGAGAGGTACCTGGCACCGTCCGCGACTGACCCGCTCTCCCACACGCGGCTAACTCGGCGAAGTTCGCAACCACCCCAGTTTTTGCCAGTTGCGGCGACTTCCGTGCGTAAGGAAGTCGCCGCAACTGGCGAAAAGTGGATCAGATGCCGAGGATCTTGGCCTTGGCAGCTGCGAACTCTTCCTCGGACAGCAGACCCTTGTCCTTGAGGGCACCCAGGCGCTCGATCTCGGCGACGGCATCCACCTGGGGCTCGGCGGCGGGTGCGGCAGCAGGCTGCTGGGCGGCTTCCTTGTCCGCCTGCTTGTCGGCCTGCTTCTGGGCAACGCGACCGCTGACAGCGGTGGCGGTGCCGGCGATAACGGCGGTGCGGGCAACGGCGCGGCCAATACGCGGCATGGGGGACTCCCTTGATCGGTGGAGCATTCGTTGATGCGTGCTCTGCCAGACTACGCGCCCGCGTCAAGCCCCGGCCCCGCATGCGGAAGGCGGGCACGAGGGACCGCCTCACAGGCAGGAGGGGTCAGCGCACGTGAGCAGTGCATCCGGCTGCAGTCCACGTTCGGTAGGACCTGGCTCCTGACTTGTAGAGTCCGCCGAGTCATGGATCCAGCACCGTCAACCGTCCGCTCCGGACCGCTGCTCTGGTTCAACCTCATCATCGTCTGGATCGTCTGGGGATCGACGTACATCGGAATCCTCTTCGCGACGGAGACGATCCCGCCCTACGTCGCCATGGGGAGCCGATTCCTTGTCGCCTTCGTCATCATGGCGCTCGTCACGGGCATCTTCCGCGGATGGTCTGCTCTGCGCGTGACCCGTCGGCAGTTCGCGAGTGCGAGCTTCATGGGCGTCGCGCTGCTCGGCGTGGGCCTCGGGACAGTCGGACTCGCCCAGGACTACGTGCCCACGGGCGTGATGGCCCTCATCATCGCGTCCGCTGCGCTAACCATCGTGGTCTGGCGCGTCATCACGGGTGATCGCCCCGCGCGGTTGACCCTCGTCGGAGTGGTGGTCGGCCTCATGGGGGTCGGTTGGATGCTGCTGCCCGGAGGCACGCGACCGGTGTCGGGCACCGATGGCGACGTGGTCTTCTGGAGCCTGCTCATCCTCATCGCCAGCTTCGTCTGGGCGACGACGAGTTTCTTCTCCGCTCGACTTCCCAAGCCTGCAGACTCCTTCGCGCTCACGACCTATGAGTTGCTCAGCGGAGGGATCGCACTGACCGTGGTCGGCCTCATTATCGGTGAGCGCATCGATCTCTCCGCGATCAGCGGCCGCTCCTGGGCAGGGTGGATCTTCCTTGTCACCGCCGGGTCCGTGCTTGCCTTCACGTCGTTCACGTGGCTCATCAACAACGCGCCAATCTCACTTGCCTCGACGTACGCCTATGTCAATCCCGCTGTCGCAGTGCTTCTCGGCCTGCTCCTCTACAGCGAAGTGCTCACGAGCGACGTCGTCATCGGGCTCACCGTCGTACTGGGCGGCGTCATCCTCGTAGTCAGCGGGGAGTCGCTACGTTCCCGCAGCACCAGGCCGGTGCCCGAAACCGAAGTCACCTAGAGATCCCTCGGCATTTCGAGGACCTGCCCCCGAACCTGGGACATACTCAACGTCTCTGCACCTACCCACAAGGAGAAAAATGCATTCCACGCTCAAGCGACTCATCGGCGCATCAGGAGCTGCAGCAGTCGTCGCTGGCGCTGCGCTCATGGCAGCCCCTGCCGCCCAGGCCGACGGCGGCTACTACGGCACCTGGACCCTGGAAGCCTTCAAGATCGGCAGCCAGACGGTCGACTGCCCCGGCAAACTCCCGGTGCCACCGCCCGCTCCGGCGATCGAGTGCCAGGGTGGCGAGACGCTTAAGCTGAAGTCGGACTACACCTACAAGACGACACTTGACGTCTTCCGTGGGGAATCCGGCAAGGGTGATTTCGAGGTCATCAAGTTCTCGACGAATGACTATCACACGATCATCTTCGACTCGTATGACGTGAAGGATAATCCTCGCTCGTACCAGGTGAAGTTCCAGGGCAAGACATCTGCGGGCACCCCCAAGAAGATGGTGGTCTTCAGCACCATCGGCACGGGCCCCGGCCAAGACGTCACGGTCAAGATGATCTTCCGTCGCGACGCCGACTAGTCACACCTTCCGACGCTCCGTCAGACTCCGCCCTGCGTGGAAGTCTGACGGAGAATCGTTTTGCGTCCCCAGTCATCAGCATCGATGTGCTCGCCTCTGATCGCACGGGCGAGAGTCGAAGGTTCACCTCGGATTCGGCCGAAACCCCCCGCCTCCGGTCGCCGAGGGCCAGGATTGGCCTAGCTATCCACGCCCCAATCAAGGAGATTCATGAATTCCACGATCAAGCGCCTCATCGGCGCATCAGGAGCTGCAGCAGTCGTCGCTGGCGCTGCGCTCATGGCAGCCCCTGCCGCCCAGGCCGACGGCGGCTACTACGGCACCTGGACCCTGGAAGGCTTCAAGATCGGCAGCCAGACGGTCGACTGCCCCGGCAAACTCCCCTTTCCTCCGCCCGCTCCTCCGATCGAGTGCAAGGGTGGCGAGACACTCAAGCTGAAGTCGGACTACACCTACAAGACGACAGTTGACGTCTTCCCTGGAGATTCCGGCAAGGGTGAGTTCGAGGTGATCAAGTTCTCGACGAATAAGTACCACACGATCATCTTCGACCCGTACGACGTGCAGGATGATCCGCGTTCCTTCCAGGTGAAGTTCCAGGGCAAGACTTCTGCGGGCACCCCCAAGAAGATGGTGTTCGCGCGCAGCGCAATATCGGCCAGCGGCGAGGCCATCATGGTCAAGATGATCTTCCGTCGCGACGCCGACTAGTCACACCTTTCCGACGCTCCGTCAGACTCCGCTCTGCGTGGAAGTCTGACGGAGCGTCGTTTTGCGTCCCCAGTCACCAGCATCGATGTGCTCACCTCTGATCGCGCGGACGAGAGTCGAAGGTTCACCTTGAACCTTGCCAAAAACCCCCCGCCTCCGCTCGCCGAGGGCCAGGATTGGCCTGGCGGACAACGCCCCATCCGAGGAGACCCATGCCATTGACACTCAGGCGCATTGCCGCCACAGCGGGCGCCGCCGCACTGATTGCCGGTGCCGCGATAGTGGCCGCCCCGTCCGCCCAGGCCGACGGGGACTACTACGGCACCTGGACTCTCACCGCAGTGAAGCTCGGCGACCAGAAGCAGAAGTGTGCGGGAGCCGACGACGGGTCAGCCATTTGCCCCAGTGGCAAAACACTCACACTGAAATCCGACTACCGCTACAAGGCGTCTGCTTTCGTTGCCCAGATTATGTTCCTGAGCGCAGAGGGGGACGGGAAGGGATCCTTCGTCACCGCCGTCTTTCCCGGCACAGGAGACCAGACTCTTGTCCTCGAGGGCGATGCCTCTGGAATCGCGCCACTCGGCAGCGCATGGCAGATGAAGCTCAAAGGCACACGCTCCGGCTCGCCCACCAAGATGATCCTGACCCTGCAGACTGGTTTCTTCGAGATCGGTTTGGTCTTCCAGCGCGACGCCAACTAGCCCACTTCACCGGCAATGATGCAGCGAAACTAGGAGAAGCAGTCATGACCTCGACCCGCAAGCGCTTCATCGGCGCAGCAGCCGCCACTGCCATCGTCGCCGCGTCCACGCTGTTCGCGGCTCCGGCTGCGCAGGCCGACGGTGGCTACTACGGCAACTGGACACTCACCGCGGTCCAGGTCGGCACCATGAAGCAGAAGTGTGATGGCCTACCTGAAGAGGAAGACAAGTGCCCTGCGGGCATGACCTTGGACCTGAAGGCCAACTACCGCTACGCGTCAACGATCAAGGGGCTGGAGATCATCCTCCTGCCCGGCAAGGGCGACTTCGTCACCGCCACTGTGCCCGGCACCGGCTCCCACGTCATCGTCTTCAACACCGACGAGTACCCGACCTTCCTCCGCGCCTGGAAGGTCACGTTGCAGGGCACGCGCTATGGCGCACCTCAGAAGATGGTCCTCTCCGGCTCGTTTGGCGAGAACCCAGATGACCCGACAGACGACGCCCCCATCAAGTTGGTCTTCCGCCGCGACGGCAAGTGACTCGCTCCCCGGGGATCAGATCCCAGCGGAGAGGCCGAAGTCCATCGACCAGTTGGCCCCGGTGACTCCCGCCGCTGACGGCTGGGCGAGGAACCACACCACCTCGGCCACCTCGGCCGGCTTGAGGAAGCGTGCCCGGTCCGCCTGCGGGTACGCCGACCGGAGCTTCGCGTAGTACGCCTCTGGATCGCCGCCGCCGAAGTCCCGCGCCTGGCCCTCGAGCATCGGTGTCTCGATGTCTGCGGGACACACGGCATTGACACGCACTCCCTGGGGAGCAAGCTCGAGCGCCAGGGCTCGCGTGAGGTTGCTGACGCCACCCTTGCTCGCGCTGTAGACCGCGGCGCCCGCGTTGCCCTGGATACCGGCGTCACTCGAGATCATCACGATGCTTCCCGACGTCGTCACCAGGTGCGGGATCGCAGCGGAACTCACGAAGTAGGCCGCCTTGAGATTGACGCCGACGACGCGATCCCAGTCATCCTCTGTCGTCTCCGCACTCGCGCCTTCGGTCCACAGGCCCGCGGCGTTGACCACGCAATCGAGGCGACCGTGCACGGTAGCGGCCTGTGCGACCATCTCGCGGATCTGCTCGACGTCCAGGAGATCCGCGGGGATCCACGCTCCCGTAGACGCCCGCGACTCGGGGCGGTCGGTCGCGATCACGTCCCAGCCGCCCGCCTCGAACCGCTCGCAGATGACCGAGCCCAGCCCGCCGGACGCACCGGTGACGAGAACGACGCTCATGCCTTCGCCCTTCGATCCATGGCCTACTGATTGGCGCTGAGGCAGCCCGCAGCTCCACCCCGCTCGAATTCCGTGGTCGTGCACACAGCGACCTCCGGGTAGTAGTCGCCCATGACTGCCGCGGTGGCCGCCGCATTGCTGCCTGACGGCACATTTTGAATCGCGTTGGCGAATCCCTCGCTGTTGAGCATGTTGCGCAGCGCCACCATCTCCATGTCCTTGGGCTTGCTCACCGACGTGGGCAGCCAGTTGACGCCCTTGGCGGTCGTCGCATTACTTGGACGGCTCTTGGGAGGGGAGATAGCGATGGTGACGTAGCCCGCGTCGTCGCGCACCGCGGCGTTATCAGCGACACAGCCGTAGGTCGTGCCCTTCTTGGGATTCGGGTTGGCTACTGCCGGAAAGGGTGGGGCGTAGACGTTGTTGCACACCGACCAGTAGCGCAGTTGGTAGTCGTCGTTAGGCCACGGCACCGGCGTGGTGCCCCCCTCGACATCCCACGGCGATGTCGGCGCCAGCATCTTGATCACGACGACCTTGCCGGATGCCGGTGTGAACAGCATCGAGGCGTAGGCGTTGGCGTTGTTGGGGAAGAAGCCATTTGTTGTAGAGGCCGAGGCGCGGAAGAAGCTGTTCTCCGGCGGGCAGCCACCCGGGTCTGTCGCGCAGGGTGGCGGTTGCGGTGACGGCCAGGTCCCTGCCTTGATCTGCTTCATGATGCTGAGGAACTTCTTTGCCTTGGCGATCTTGCCGAGGGCGGCGATTCCCTTGCCATTGCAGGTCGGCAGGGTGGTCCGCTTGCCTTGGGCATCGACGACCGTCAACTTCGGCAGGGCCACATCCTGCGCACCTCCCTCGGGCAGGTAGACCCGCATGACGAGGAATCCGAGATTGGCCGGCGCATTGCCCTGCGGCTGGGGATCCGGGGGCAGGATCGGCAGAGCATTCACGTCTCCGGGGTTGACGCCCTCACGCAGCGTCACCGTGAAGGTCCCTCCCGCAGGCGTATCGGGGGCGGAGGTCACCGCCCACGGATTGGGCTCCGGAGTGCCGGGCGTCGGCACGATGTCGAAGTCGGTGACCTGCGACGGTGCGCCCGTGGCGCTTTCGTAGACCCCTCCGGCGTTGTTGTACGCCGTGAAGGCAAGGAATCGCGTCTCCGGGAAGGTCCCTGCGACCTCGATCGACATGCCGGGCAGCGCCAGATAGGGCGTCGTCCAGTAGGTCGCGCTCGTATCAGGGAACGCGACGTTCATCGTCTCAGGCGTCGTCTCCAGCCACCACGAGCAGTAGGGGAACACGTCGGCCACAGGCGGCTTCGGCTTCGCGGCGGGCTCAACCGGCGAGGGAGAGGCTTGGGCGGCAGGGAGCGCGACAGCCAGGGCTGCGGCAAGGACAGGGGCGAGGAGGAGAGGGAGTCGCTTCACCGCGTGACCGTAGCCCACTTCGACGTAAGAAGCGCGCCAACGGAGGATGTGGCGACTAGGCCCGCTCTTCGGCGATGGAATTGCCGCCGTCCACCACGAGGCACTGGCCTGTCGTGTACGCCGCACCCGGGGTGCACAGCCACGCGATCGCCGAGGCCACCTCTTCGGCGGTCGCGCTACGACGCATCGGGGTGCGCAGGCCCTGCTCGCGCTCATGGGCCGTCTGCGAGCCGGTCGCGATCCAGCCTGGCGCGACCGCGTTGACCGTGACGCCGTCTGGCGCGAAATCCACCGCGAGTGAGCGGGCGAGTCCGACCATGCCGGCCTTCGCAGCGGCGTATGCCGACTCCGCGCGCATGGCCATCACAGGACCGGTGATGCTGGCGACCATGACGATGCGCCCCCACCGGGCCTCTCGCATACCAGGGATCGCAGTCCGGCTCACGAAGTACGCCGAGTCAAGGTTGCGCGCTATCGACGCACGCCAGGCATCCGCGTCCAGCGAGAGCGCATCCCCGCCCTCGGCTGATCCGGGAAGAGACACACTCGTCATGCCCGCGTTGTTGATGACGATGTCGAGCCGACCCCAGTGCCGTCGGGCTTCCTCCACTAGGGCAGCAGCGGCATCGGCATCGGTCAGGTCGGCAATCGCCCCGTGCGCCGCATGACCCTGCACCGTGAGCTCACGAGCTCGCTCGTGCACACGATCAGTGGTCGCCGCCACGGTGACAGAAGCGCCGAGTTCGGCGAGTGCACGCGCCGCAGCGAAGCCAATGCCGGACTCGCTGCCCGCGCCCGTCACGAGGGCGGCACGCCCCGTCAAATCGAGGGAGGCGGGGAGCACTAGGCGACCAGCCGCCGCACGGCCTCGGCGAAAAGCTTCGTGTGCAGGTCGACGTCCGTCGCGGTGGTCGTCGGGCACATGAGGGCCATGTTGTGGAAGGGCGTCATGAGCACACCGCGATTAGCCATAAAGAGATGCAGGTACTCATCGAGGTGGTCGTCTTCAGCGTGCGCGGACGCAGTGCCGGTGCGCGGCGCCGGGCGCGCGAAGCGGTACTCGGCTCGCGCACCGAGCTGGGAGATCGACCACGGCACGTCGTACTGCTCGAGGGTGGCCACGACTCCATCGGTGAAACGAGTGGCGAGCGTGATCATGTGATCGAACGCCGCATCGGTGAGCACCTCACCGAGGGTCGCACGCATCGCGGCCGTTGAGAGCACATTGCCCGCCAGCGTGCCACCGACTCCGCCGACATCGATGAGGTCGGCATCCGGATGCTCCTGGACCATCTCAGCGATGCGCTCGGTGATGCCATAGGTCCCCGTGGGGATGCCACCGCCGATGCTCTTGCCGATGACGAGAATGTCGGGCTCCAGGCCCCATGCCCGCGTGCATCCGCCCGGTCCGGCCGAGATGGTGTGCGTCTCGTCGATGAGCAGCAGGGTGCCGTACTTCCGGCACAGTGCGGTGACTCCCTCGAGGAAGCCGGGCTCGGGCAGGACGATGCCGATGTTGGTGAGCGCAGGCTCGGTGATGAGCACGGCGACGTCGCCGTGAGCGAGTGCCCGCTCCACGGAGTCGAGGTCGTTGAACTCCATCGCCCGGGTCGTGTCGGTGATCGGTGATGGTGCGCCGACGTTGCCTTGGCGCAGTTCGGTGGCACCATCGGCGCCCATCTGCACGAAGGTTTCATCGACCGACCCGTGGTAGCAGAAAGAGAACGCCGCCACCTTGGGTCGGCCGGTCACCATGCGCGCCAATCGAAGCGCCCAACGGTTGGCGTCGGTGGCCGTGAGGGCGAAGGACCACAGCGGCAGGCCGAAGCGGCGGGTGAGATCGGCAGCCACCCATTCGGCGTCGGCACTCGGCATCATCGTCGTGATGCCGCCTTCGACGCCGATGCGCTGATGCACGGCCTTGACGGTCGCCTCGGGTGAGTGGCCTGCCATCGCGCCTGTGTCGCCTAGGGCGAAGTCGACGTACTCATTGCCGTCGACATCGGTGATGCGGTTGCCGTGCGCCGTCGCGAGATAGAGCGGGTATCCACCCGCCCACTTGTTCATCCACGTCATGGGGACGCGGCCGAAGAGGTGATCGGCCTGCTCGTAGAGCTCCCGCGAGCCGGGGGAACGCGCGGCATAAGCGGCCCGCTCCTCATCGAGTGCAGCCTGCAGTCGGACGCGGTCGATCTCGGTCATGTCATCCCTCAGAGGTGGCGGACGGTAGGGCTCCACGATAGGGGGGTCGGCGGTGTCCCGCGAGGAAGAGTCCGACCACCACCGCGAGGATCTCGATCACGGCGCTGCCGAGGAGGAGTGGACGCCAACCGAATTCGACCAGTCCCGCCGCCAGCACCGATCCGAGCGCGAAGGCTCCCGTCTTCAACGACGTCGCCGCGACGAACACGAGAGAGCGCACATGACTCGGGGCTTCGCGATCGCGCACCTGCAGCACCGCGGTGAGTTGCGGTGCCTCAAGGAATCCGAGGATGACACCGACGACGAAGGCGACGGGCATGGATGGCACGAGGGCGAGCGCAGCGAAGGCGACGCCCAGCCCGAGCGTCGTGATGACGATCATGGTGCCCGGGCCTTGCCGCCGCACGGGGCGCCGCGCGAAGACGACCGACCCCAGGAGGGCGCCACCGGCCACCACGGCGAGCAGGAGTGCACCCACGCCCGGGTCGCCAGCGAGATCCGCGCCCATAAGTGGGGCGCCGATGACGAGTCCGGCGATGCCGACAAAGGCGAGGGTGCTGATGATCGTGGACCTGCGCAGCGACACGGAGTGCCAGAAGACCGTGAGCGACCGAACGGCGTGCAGCAGCGGGGCGGGTTCGTCAGGCATCTCGGACGCGACTCGCGAAGGGATCGGCACGAGGGGTAGCACGAGTGCGGCCAGGAGATAGAGGATGACTACGACCTCAAGTGACGCGGTCCCCGGGGTGTTGGCGTCGTACACGTAGGCGATGCCGACGATCGCGGGTCCGACGATGTCGCCGATGTTGTAGGTGCCCGTGTCCACCGCATAGGCGCGCGCAGGTGCGACATCGGGTACGACGCGACGCAGTTGCGCGCTCCAGGCACCGGTGAGCATCGGATGGAAGAGCCCCGCGACGCCCGCGATGAGCATGAGCACACCGAGAGGCCAGGAGCCGACGCCGACGGCGAGTGCCGCGGAGCAGGCCGCAAGACAGAGGATGGCCAGCGCGTAGCCGCGCCGCGGATGGACCGCCCGATCCATCAGTGCACCCACGAGGGGGCCCACGATGCCCGCAATTGCCGTGACGGCAGCCAGGATCAGGGATCCCTCCGAGGCAGATCCCCCCGCAGCGAGGACTCCCAGGATGATCGCCGTCGGTAGGCCGGCATTTGCCGCGCGAGCCAAGGATCCGACGGCGGCGTACGCCGCGAGGCGCCGAGCAGGGGTCCCCGGGGGTGCGGGACTGCCCGACGACACTGGGCTTCCCGGAGACACGAGCCGCAGCCTACGGAGCGCCTCCCCCGCGGGCGAACACCGTGCCAGCGCGGTTACGCCTATAGGGCGGACCTCTAGAGTGGGCCCGTCCTCAATGTCTGAGAAACGGAGTCACCAGTGGAGTTTGGCCAGTTCCTGTGGAGCTTGCTCCTCATCTTCTTCATGATCATGTACTTCATGATCCTGTTCAGTGTCGTCATCGACCTGTTCCGGAATCACCAGATGGGTGGCTTTGCCAAGGCCCTCTGGATCATCTTCCTGATCTTCATCCCGCTCATCTCGCTGCTCGTCTACGTGATCGTCTACGGCAAGGGGATGGCCGAGCGCCAGCAGTCTGCCGTCGTCCAGGCCCAGCAGGACCAGGACGCCTACATCAAGCAGGTCGCCGGCACGAGCCCCGCTGAGCAGATCGCTCAGGCGCAGCAGTTGCTCAATTCCGGCGCCATTTCGCAGGACGAGTTCGACAAGCTCAAGTCGAAGGCTCTGGGCTGAGCGAGACAAGTAGCCAAGCAGCGCCCGACCTCAACG
>JBMOIL010000067.1:0-12875 GCA_049317345.1 Candidatus Nanopelagicales bacterium | reverse complement strand
CGGCGTTCGCGTGATCCCTTCCCTCGCAGGAGCACGACCCGTTCTTCGAGGTCAATGTCGTCGACATCCAGGCCGCATGCCTCGGAGATACGGGCGCCGACGCCGTAGAGCACCTCCATGAGCGCGGCGTCCCTGACGCCCATCGGCGGCTCCGCCGCACCGGCCGCCGCGATGAGCGCCACCACGCGGTCGTAGGGCATGGCCTTGGGAAGCCGGCGCGGCGTCTTCGGGGGCCGCCACGCCCGAGCCGGATCGCTCGGGGTCACACCCTCGAGTAGGCAGAAGCGGTGGAAGCCGCGCACTGCGACGACGCACCGGGCCACCGATCCCGGGCTGAGGCCCGGGTGCCCCTCGCCTCCCCGCGCCAGATCCACGGTGAAGTCCGCCAGGTGGGTGGAGGAGACGGCATCCGGGCCGACGATGCCGTGCGCGACGCACCAGTCGGTGTAGCGCGCGAGATCACGACGGTACGCCGCCACGGTGTTGCGCGACAGGCCCCGCTCCACGACGAGGTGGTCGAGGTAGTCCCCGACCGCACGCTCGAGCGGTGTGACGCTCAGGCGAGGACATCCTCGAGTGCGACGGGCGCCATGTCGAAGGCCTCGGCCACTGCGGCGCAGGTCACGCGCCCGTCGTGAACATTGAGCCCCGGCCTCAGGGCCGCATCGCGCTGGAGCGCACCGCGCCATCCGAAGTCGGCGATCTCGACGGCGTAGGGCAGCGTGACGTTCGTCAGCGCATAGGTCGAGGTGTGCGGCACGGCTCCGGGCATGTTGGCCACGCAGTAGAAGAGGGAGTCATGGACGGCAAAGGTCGGATCAGCATGCGTGGTGGGTCGCGAATCCTCGAAGCAACCGCCCTGATCGATGGCGATGTCGACGAGGACGCTTCCCTTCTTCATGCGTGACACCAGGTCATTGCTCACCAGGGTGGGGGCCTTAGCGCCGGGCACGAGCACGGCACCGATGACGAGGTCCGCATCGAGGACGGCACGTTCGATCTCGAAGGCGTTAGACGCCACGGTCTGCATGTGGCCCTGGTAGATCGCGTCCACCTGGCGAAGTCGTGCGATGTTCTTGTCGAGCAGGAGCACCTCCGCCTGCATGCCCAGGGCGATCGCCGCCGCGTTGAGACCAGACACCCCGGCGCCGATGACCACGACCTTGGCGGCGTAAACACCCGAGACGCCACCCATGAGCACACCCCGGCCGCCGTTGGCGCGCTGGAGGGCAGTGGCACCCACCTGGGGCGCCATGCGACCGGCGACCTCCGACATGGGTGCGAGCAGCGGCAGCGACCCGTCGGGGAGCTCCACGGTCTCGTAGGCAATGGCTGTGACGCCGGAGTTGAGCAGTGCATCGGTGCACTCGCGCGATGCAGCCAGGTGGAGGTAGGTGAAGAGGATCTGGCCCGGGCGCATGCGCCCGTACTCCTCTGCGATGGGCTCCTTCACCTTGAGGATGAGGTCGGCGTAGCCCCACACGTCGTCGGCCGTCGGCAGAATGCGGGCTCCCGCCTTCGCGAATTCGTCATCGGAGATGGAGGAGCCCAGTCCCGCACCCGCCTGCACCGCAACCTCGTGGCCGTGGCCGCAAAGTTCGAAGACTCCCGCGGGAGTGATGGCCACCCGGTACTCGTGATTCTTTACCTCGGTGGGTACGCCGACCTTCATTGCGCTCGCCTCCGTGCGCTCCGTGTCAGGCGCGACCACCGCGCCCGCGCGACCCCCGGCCGCGCCCCCCACTCTGCCCTATGGCAGTGGCCCGGAGGTCGTCGCATCGCCCTTCGGCAGATGCCACATCGGAACCTCCGCGGGCCTAAGAGTGATCCATCCGCGGTCACGGGCCGCGGCAGCCGCAAGGACCCCGGAGACGGTCGTGGGATTGTGCAGGTCTCCCGCCAGCACGGCCGCCACGGCGTCGTCGAGATCGACCCACACCTGCGGAAGATCAGCCTCCTCGGCCTCGCCGGTATGCGGGCGACCACCCGGCAGGGGTGACAGGTCCCGCGCAAGGAAGCATCGGAAGGCCTCGCTCGAACCACCCGGAGAGTTGAAGAAATCGACGAGTACGTGCCACTCGGTGGCCGTGATGCCCGCCTCCTCGGCGAGCTCCCTGCGTGCCGTCTCCAGGGGTGGCTCACCGGCGACATCTCTCAGACCGGCGGGCAGCTCAAGGAGGTAGCCGCCCACCGGATGGCGGAACTGCCGGATGAGCAGGATGCGGTCGTGATCATCGATCGCTACGACACCCACCGCACCCGGGTGCAGGACGACATCCCTGACGACGACGGCCCCGCCGGGCAGACGCACCTCATCGCTCACCACGGACCACACGCGGCCGCGGAGGTGCTCGGTGCGCGCGATCAGTTCCGAGGCGTGCGCCTCATCGCGCAGCGGGCCGGTCCAATGGCCATCGGCCACGGTCAGGAGTGGGTGCTTGCGGCCGTGGAGACTCCGGCTGCTCGACGCTCGAGCGCGGCGCGGACGAGCCCCGCAAAGAGCGGATGGGCTCGCGTGGGGCGCGAGCGGAATTCCGGGTGCGCCTGTGTGGACACGTAGTAGGGATGCACCTCCGCGGGAAGTTCGACGAACTCCACGAGTCGACCGTCGGGACTCGTGCCTGAGATGACGAGTCCGGCTTCCTCGAGTTGCGCGCGGTAGGCATTGTTGACCTCGAACCGGTGGCGGTGTCGCTCATCGACGTAGGGAAGGTCGTAGGCGCCCTGCACCACGGACCCCTCAAGCAGTTTGGCCGGGTAGAGACCCAGTCGCATGGTGCCGCCCATGTCGCGCTCCCCCGAGATGACCTCGCGCTGGTCGGCCATGGTGGCCACGACCGGGTGGGGTGTGGTCTCGTCGAATTCGAGGGAGTTGGCACCCTCGAGTCCCGCAACATTGCGGGCGTATTCGATGACCATGCACTGCAGTCCCAGGCACAGCCCCAGGGTCGGGACGAGGTGCTCGCGGGCATAGCGCAGGGCGCCGAGCTTGCCCTCGATGCCACGGACTCCGAAGCCGCCGGGTACGCAGATGGCATCGACGCCACCGAGATGCTGGGCGGCCGACTCCGGAGTGGCGCAGTCATCGCTGGTAACCCAGCGGATGCGGACCCGGCAGTCCTGGTCGAACCCACCTGCCCGAAGCGCCTCGGTCACGGAGAGATAGGCATCCGGCAGGTCGACGTACTTGCCCACGAGCGCGACCTCGACCTCGTGCGCCGGATGGTGCACGCGACGCAACAGGTCACCCCAGCTTGTCCAATCGACATCTCGGAAAGGCAGGCCGAGTCGGCGCACGACATAGGCGTCAAGGCCTTCGGTGTGGAGGACTTTGGGGATGTCGTAGATGCTCGGCGCATCGACGGCGGCGACGACGGCTTCCTCGTCGACGTCGCACATGAGCGAGATCTTGCGCTTGATGCCTGCCGGGACAGGACGGTCGGCTCGCAGCACGATGGCGTCCGGCTGGATGCCGATGTTGCGCAGCTGGGCCACCGAGTGCTGAGTCGGCTTGGTCTTGAGCTCACCGGACGGCCCGATATAGGGCAGCAGGGAGACGTGGAGGAAGAAGACGTTGTCTCGGCCGACCTCATGGCGGACCTGGCGCACGGCCTCGAGGAAGGGCAGGGACTCAATATCGCCGACGGTCCCGCCGACCTCCGTGATGACGACATCGATGTCGGGACCGGCCATGCGACGAATCCGCGACTTGATCTCGTTGGTGATGTGCGGGATGACCTGGACGGTGTCGCCGAGGTATTCACCGCGCCTCTCCTTGGCGATGACTGTGGAGTAGACCTGCCCGGTCGTCACATTGGCCGACCCGTGGAGATCCGTGTCGAGGAAGCGCTCGTAGTGACCGACGTCGAGATCTGTTTCCGCGCCGTCGTCTGTGACGAAGACCTCTCCGTGCTGGAAGGGATTCATCGTGCCGGGATCGACGTTGAGATAGGGATCGAGCTTTTGCATCGTGACGCGCAGACCGCGTGCCTTGAGGAGATTGCCGAGACTCGAAGCCGTCAGGCCTTTGCCGAGAGACGAGGCGACCCCGCCGGTGACGAACACATGTCGGGTGTTCCCTCGCTGCTCCACGGGAGACCAGGCTATCAGCGGCTCGCCGCCCTAGCCCGGGAGCGACCCGCGGCCAACCTGCCTCCCGCCAGGGCAAGGAGCTCCTCGGCGTGGGCTGCAGCCGTGGCGGAGTCCTCCTGACCCCCCAGCATCCGGGCCAGCTCGGTGACCCGGACGGCCCCCTCCGCATAGGAGATGCTCGCCGCGGTGACCGTGCCCGGCCGCACCACCACATGCCGATCGGCGAAGGCCGCCACCTGGGCCAGATGGGTCACGACGATCACCTGAGCGCTGCGGGCCAGGAGGGCAAGCCGGTGGCCGACCTCGATCGCGGCCTTCCCGCCGACCCCGGCATCGACCTCGTCGAAGACGAAGGTGGGGACCGGATCCATGCCGGCGAAGACGACCTCGAGCGCCAGCATGACCCGCGACCGCTCTCCCCCGGACGCGCTCTTCGCCAGTGATCTTCCCTCGGGTGCATCCCTTGTGACGAGGAGAAACGCGATGTCATCCACACCATGGCGGTCGGCTCCGCACACGGTGCCTTCGACCTCGAGGTCAATGTCAGCGCTGCCGGGCGGCCTCCGGCGCACATCCACCACAAGGCGGGTCGACCCCATAGCGAGGGCGGCGAGCTCCTCGGTCACCGCGCGGGCAAGGCGTTCAGCAGCCGCGGCCCGCGCCTGCGAGAGCTCGCCGGCCCACTGCTCGCACTCGGATCGAAGCTGGGCAACTCGCGCGTCGAGCGCAGCCACGAGTCCGGCGTCATCTCCGAGTGCGTCGAGCCGCACGGCCGCCGCCTCTCGCCAGGCTGCCGGGTCGCTGGTGAGATCGGGCCAGGCACCGGTCCGCTCCAGCCTGCGCCGCAGGTCGCCCAGTGCGCCGCGCCGCTCCTCGACCGCGTCAAGCCGGCCCGGGTCGGCGTCGAGCCCATCGAGATAGCGGGACAGATCCGAGGCAATGTCGACCGTCTCGGCGGAGAGTCTCTCGGCCTGCGCGCGGATGCCATCGAGCGAGGGATCGCGCTCCGCGGCGCGAGAGACCGCCCCGGATGCGGTCGCGAGTGCGGCGGTCGCTGAGCCCTCATCCGCTGCAAGCGCCTCTCGCGCGGAGACGACCCATCGCATGATCTCGTCGACATGTGCGAGGCGCCCTGCTTCGGCACGCAGGGCATCCTCCTCTCCGAGGATGGGAATGACGCGATCGATGGCATCGATCGCGTCGCGCAGTGCGGCGGCTTCACGGGCCCGCTCCTGCGCATGGGCCAGGACTTCGGAGCGCTCACGAAGCACGTCGGCCAACTCATCAAAGGTGCGACGGAACTCCTCGCGCACGCCGTCGAGATCCGGACCGCCGAACCTGTCGAGCGCCGCCCGCTGCTGGGAGGGGCGCAGCAGGCGATGCTGATCGTCCTGGCCGTGGACCGCCACGAGTCGTGCACCCAGCTCGGCCAGCGTGGCCGCCGGCACCGTCCGGCCACCCAGGTGGGCCCGGGAGCGTCCGGCGGCCGCCACGGAACGGGTGAGCACGACGCTGCCGTCCTCGTCGAACTCACCGCCCGCGTCGGCCACCAACGAGGCGACCGCGGGGTCGTCGACGTGGAAGCGGGCCTCGACCACGGCTGAATCGTGGCCCGACCGCACGAGCCCGGAGTCAGACGCTCCCCCGAGCACCAGGGCGAGGCCCGTGAGGACCATCGTCTTGCCCGAGCCGGTCTCGCCCGTGATCACGGTGAGGCCGGGACCCCAATCCCATTCGGCCGTGTCGATTACGCCCACGCCGCGGATGCTCAACTCGACGAGCCCTCGAGGAGGCTGCGCCTGTCGCGCTCCCCCGCTCACCGGCGGCCTCGCCACCCGTCGACGGGCAGGCTGAACTTCGCCACGAGCCGATCGGTGAAGGGCGCATGCGAGAGGCGTGCCAGCCGCACCGGCTGCGCGGAGCGACGTACTTCTACTCGCGCGCGCGGGGGAAGCTCCAGGGCTCGACGACCGTCCGCCCACATGACAGCGGATGATGACAACTCCGGGAGCTCGAGTGCGATGACGCTTCTCGGCGACACGACGAGCGGTCGGGCAAAGAGGGCGTGGGCGCTGATGGGGACCACGAGGAGCGCCTCCACCTCAGGCCACACCACGGGACCCCCCGCGGAAAACGCGTAGGCCGTGGATCCCGTCGGAGTAGCGCACACGATTCCGTCGCAGCCCCAGCGTGAGAGAGGACGGCCATCGATCTCCACGAGCACGTCGATCATTCGCTCCCGTGCGGCCTTCTCGAGACTGGTCTCATTGAGAGCCCAGGTGCGGTGGAGCACCTCGCCGCCCACGAGGACAGTGATGTCGAGCGCGGTGCGCTCCTCGACATGCCACTGGCGCTCGACTATCGCGCGCACGACATCGTCCACCGCTTCGCGCTCCGCTTCGGCGAGGAAGCCGACGTGTCCGAGGTTGACGCCGAGGAGAGGGACGTCACCGTGGCGAGCGCGCTCGGCTCCGCGGAGGATGGTGCCGTCGCCGCCCAGCACCACGACGAGTTCGGCGCCATCAGCGGCAGCCTCATCCGCAGGGACAACCGTCCAGTGACCCTGCGCTGTCGCGAGGCCGTCGTCGTCGCACACGCGCACCTCGACGGAGGAATCGCGCAGCGCTTGGGCCACCTCCGCGGCAAGCACCTGGACATCCGGGCGCGAGGCATGGGTCACCAGCAGGACCGTGCGCGTCTCAGCCGTCATGCCCTGCCTCCACTACTTTCCCGATCCGGTCCGGGTCGGGTGCCCCAGCGTCGCGACGGAGCCACAGGAAGAACTCCACGTTGCCACTGGGCCCGGGAAGGGGACTGGCCGCCACCCCTTGCATGCCCCAGCCCAGGTCGTACGCCGCTGCCGCGATCCTACGGACGGCGTCGGCTCGCTGCTGGGGGTCACGCACAACCCCTCCGGCCCCCACCGCCTCACGGCCCACCTCGAACTGGGGCTTGACCATGGGGACCAGGTCGGCCCCCTCCGCGGCACAGGCGACGAGGGCGGGGAGCACAAGCTGCAGGGAGATGAAGGAGAGATCGGCCACGATGACGTCGGGTGAGTACGGCAGATCCGACGCCTGGAGCAGGCGGACGTTGGTGCGGTCCCGCACGGTGACTCGCTCATCGGTGCGCAGGCGCCAGTCGAGCAGGCCGTAGCCCACATCGACACAGGTCACGGCTCGAGCGCCGCGGCGCAGCAGGACGTCGGTGAATCCGCCGGTCGACGCTCCCGCGTCGAGGCACAGGCGCCCATCGATCGGAGGTCCACCGAGGCGGTCCAGCGCGCCGTCCAGCTTCCACCCGCCGCGCGAGGCGTAACCGGGATCGTCGGCATCGTCTTCGACGAGGACTGCCGCAGCGTCATCGACCATGGTCGCAGGCTTGGCCGCGACCTGGCCGCCCACGCGTACGCGACCGGACGTCACCAGATCGCGGGCCTGCTCGCGCGACCGCGCAAGCCCGCGGCGCACCAGTTCCGCGTCGAGGCGGCGTCGTGTCAGGAGCCGGCTCCGTCGCCGGACCCGGCGTCACCGAGCGCCGACGTCAAGCGGGCATGGATATCGCCGAAGACCTCTGCGTGCTCCTCGATCGGCACCTGGTCCAACTCCTGGAGTCGCTCGAGGGCCGCATCGACGCGCGTGTCGCCTGTGGGCACCACGGGGACGGCAATGGGAAGTCCCTGCTGCTCCCCCGCTGCGAGTGACTGTCCGAATGGCTGCGTCATGACCATCCCCCATCGTCGTCGCGGTGCTTCTTGCCCTTGGCCTTGTCCTTGTCCTTGGGCCTGTCCTTGTCATGCCCGTGCTTCTTGCCCTGCTTCGTCAGGCCCTCGTCCAACTCCGCGCGCAGAGATGCCACCTGCTGCTCCAGTCGTCCGACCTCGCGCCGCAGACTCGACAACTCATCCTCGCGAGCGAAGCCGAGTCGGCGTACAACGCGATCCACTTCTTCGCGGACCAGTGCGCGCACCTGCTCCGGCGAGAGCAGTGCAGCGACCTGCTCTCCCGTGGTCGTGGCCGCCTGCACGCCCTGGTCGACCGCATCGCCGACGGCGTCGCCGCCCTGGGTCCACAGGCCCTGCGCGAGCTCGGCGGCTTTGGCCGCAGAGATCCCTAGGATGCCCGACGCCATCGCGAGATAGGGGCGCACGCTCTCCAGGGGATCTGCGCCCGACGGGTTGCTCTCAGGGGAGTCGCTCATGCCCCCACGCTACGCCGTGCCGTGTCGACGGCTGCAGCCGCAGCGCTGACAGAGGTCCCGGCCGGCGAGTGCCACGCGGCGGCGCAGCAGCACTGCAACCCAGCCAGCCAGTCTCCTCCGGCGATGACGACCTCGATGGCACCGTCGCGGACATCCGCTCGGGCGGGACCCAAGGACCAGCCCCCACCATCGGGCCGGGGCCCGCCCATCTCCGTCTGCGTCGAGGCAGGGCGAGTCAGCAGCGCACCCAGGTCGGCACCGACGTACTCGGGGCGCTCCCCGGGACCGGCCTGAAGCAGGCCGACGACATCGCAGATCCCGCTCAGGACGAGCAGGGACGGCACACCCACCTGCGCAGCGCCGGCGATGTCGGTATCGAGGCGATCGCCCACCACGATCGGACGTCGCGCATGAGTGCGCTCCAGGGACGCGCGCATCAACGCGGGGTACGGCTTTCCCGCGATCTCGTAGGGCGCTTGACCCGCAGCCGCTTCGACGGCCGCTGCAAGGCTTCCATTGCCGGGGGCTCGACCACCGGGGACGGGGAAGGTGCGATCGGGATTGGTCACGACCCACAGGGCACCGGCCTGCACCGCGAGCGCCGCAGCAGCCAGGTCACCCCAGGTCGTGTCACGACCGAATCCCTGGAGTACGCCGCGCACATCGCCTGGCTGCTCGCCCTGTGCGCGCACCGGGTTCAGCCCGGCGCGCACGAGTGCGAGGGCAACGCCCGGCCCGCCGACCGCCAGGACGTCCGCTCCCGCGGGCAGGTGCCGCGCCAGGACCTCCGCGCCTGCCTGCGCCGAGGTGACGACCTGCTCGACATCGGCCGGGATGCCCAACTCCTCGAGGTGAGCGGCAACCTCCTCGGGAGGGCGACCTGCATTGTTGGTGACGAAGGCGAGGGTCATCCCCGAGCGCCGTGCGGCCGCCAGGGCATCGGCGGCGCCTGGCACGGCGTGATCGCCGATGTAGACCACTCCATCGAGGTCGAGCAAGGCGACATCGTGCATCGTGGCAAGCGAAGGCGATGCCACGCCACCGGAATCCCTCGCGGCGGTCACGACGAGGCGCCGCCGAGAGGCTCGGCGTCGAGAGGACCGGAGAGCGGTAGACCCGCGGAGCGGCGGGCCTTGATCGTGGCCTTCACCTGGGTGAGCGCCTTGGCGTACTCCTTGCGATCAGGCCGCATGACGCTCGCCATGGCGAGGTGGTCACGCGCCTGGGGGAATTCCTGAAGACGCCACAGGCTCATGCCCGCGCCATAGTGTGCGTAGTCGTCGGCGGGCGCGGCTTCGAGACACTCGGTGAAGGCCTCGGCTGCCTCCGCATACCGAGCGGAGTCGAAGAGCGCGCGGGCACGGATCTCTCGCGCAGCCTGAGACGACGGATCTTCCAAAAGCACACGGTCGATGAGGACCAGGCTCGCCGCGGCATCACCGCTCGACAGGAGATCGGATGCCCGCCTGAACCAGTCGTAGACGCTGCCGCCGGGAACTCCCTCCGCCGTCACCGGCCTATCGTGCCACGGCGACCCCTGTCTATGCCGCGCGACGGATCTATGCCGCGCGACGGACGTCGCGTGCCACGACCTCGGTCCGCGATGCGGGCACGGCGCCTGACTTCCAGAACCTGCGCTGGAGCCAGCCCTCGACCTCGACGACATCCCCGTCATGCCAGGCGAGCAGCCGCCGGCGCGCAGCCGCGGTCCACGCCACACATTCCAGGGCATCGACCCGCACGCGACCAGCAAGGCCGCGCTGGCGGGGCGGCCGATCGACCACGATGCGGAACACCACCGCCTCATCACCACTCGGCATCTCGACTCTCGTCACCCCCGAGAGTCGCCCGCGCAGACGGACCTCGCTGTACGTCGCTTCCTCCAGCATCTGGGCTTCACGTGCAGGGGACATGGCTCCTCCTCGTCATGGGACCCGGCGGGCAGGCCGGGCGCGGGCCTACGATGCGACTCGAGCACCCGCGCGGGAAGCCAGATAGGCGCGGTGTGGATGACAAGGCGAGGAGTGGGCTGTGGACGGTGTGAAAGACCTCGGCGGCGACGTCTTCGAAATCGACACACTCATGGGTGGCCATTCCGGAATCACCGCGGGCTACCTCATCCGTTCCGATCGCCCCTGCCTCGTCGAGACCGGGACGGCTCTATCCGCCCCGACGGTCGTCGCGTCGCTTGCTTCCCTTGGCATAGGACCCGAAGATCTCGCCACCGTGGTGGTCACGCACATCCACCTTGATCATGCGGGTGGCGTGGGCGATATCGCCGAGGCGTTCCCCCATGCCCAGGTCGTCGTGCACGAGCGAGGTGCCCGACATCTGGTGGATCCGACCAAGTTGGTTGCCAGTGCGCACCGGGTTTTCGGATCGGTCATGGAGGAGCTCTTCGGGGACCTCAAGCCCACCGATGCGGCTCGCGTCGTGGCCCTAGGGGACGTGGGCGTGATCGACCTCGGCGGCGGACGCCGCCTGGAGGCGTTCCATGCACCCGGGCACGCTTCGCACCATGTGGGACTGCTTGATCCCCAGACCGGTGACCTCTATACGGGCGACGCGGCCGGGGTCTACGTGCCCGAGGCCGATGAGCTGCGCCCTGCAACACCGCCACCGGACTTCGACCTCGATCTCGCCCTGGCGTCGATGGATCGCATGCGCCAGATCGCTCCGGAGCGACTCCTCTTTGCGCACTACGGCCCAGTGTCGGCGGTCGAATCGGCGCTCGATCGCTCCGAATCCGTCCTGCGCCAGTGGGTGGAGATGGTGCGGGAGGCGCGAGCGCGAGAGATGGACCTCGACCACGCCGTTGCCATGGTGCGCGAGCGCACACCGATCACCTTCGCCGGCGAGCAGACGCGAGCGGAGCGCGAGGCGACCTGGGAGTTCCTGTCTTCCACCGCGGCCAACGTTGCTGGCATCAGTCGGTGGCTGGATCAGGCGGAGGGGCCGGGCTCGACATCGGGGGATGCGGCGTCGGTGGGACGCTGATCCTCCTCGTCTTCCCCCCAGGCTTCGTCGAAGACGACGCCATCCATCTCAGCCAGGCGCTCCTCGGCATCGGTGATGCCCTCCGGGTCAGCCTGCGCTGCGCGCTCGAACCATATGCGCGCCTCATCTCCACGCCCGAGCTCAGCCAGCGTGTCGGCGTAGGCGTAGCGCAACCGGGGCAGCCAATCCTCGGTCCGTCGCGAACTCAGCGCCGGGACCTGAAGCAGGAGAAGCGCGGCATCGGGCTGACCCAGATCGCGACGCGCACCCGCGGCCACGATGCGGGCCTCGACTCGAGAGGCATCCGAGAGGTCGCTTTCGGGCACCGAATCCAGCAACTCGAGTGCCTTGCGGGGGCGCCCCAACCCGCGTTCGCAGTCGGCCATTACCGGCACGTAGTCCTGATCCCCCGTCATACGTCGCACGGCCCTCAACTCTGCAAGAGCAGTGGCGAAGTCGCCGGCCGAGTAGGCAGCGATCCCCACCGCCTCGCGCACCACCGAGACTCGCCCCGCGAGACGCTTCGCCTCGTTTGCGTAGGCCAGGGCAAGATCGACATCGTCGGCGTCAAGGGCGCGCGACGCCGCCACAAGCAGGCGCGCCACGGTGAGCCCCAGCTCCTCAGGGAGGGTCCGCAGCTCCGCCGCCACTCGGCGGTCGATCTCCTTGCCCGTGATGTCATCCGGGATGCGCGGCGCGCGCGGCCTATCACTGCGCGGCCCATCGCTGCGCGGCTTGTCACTGCGCGGTCTGTCGCTGCGTGGCTTATCACCGGGCTTCCCGCTGCGCGGCTTATCGCTGCCTGGCTTGTCGCTGCGCGGTCTATCGCTGCGCGGCTTGTCACCGGGCTTCCCGCTGCGCGGCTTATCGCTGCGCGGTCTATCGCTGCGCGGCTTGTCACCGGGCTTCCCGCCGCGCGTCGTCGATCCTGGCCGAGCGCCTGGCCTCGCCCTTGCGGGACGCTCACCCTTGGCATCCGCCCCGCGCGAGCCGCGGTCCTGCGAGTCCGACGATGAGGGCATGCGCACATCCTTGCCCATCTATGTGCGACCCCGGAACGGTGGGTTGCCTAGCAATGGGCGTCCACGCTGACTCTTTGAGCATGTGCACGGTGACGGCAAAGCGAAAAGGGCCGCATCCGAAGATGCGACCCTTTTCGAAAAATGTCCGGCGGCGTCCTACTCTCCCACGCAGTCACCCGCGCAGTACCATCGGCGCTGAGAGGCTTAGCTTCCGGGTTCGGAATGGAACCGGGCGTTTCCCTCTCGCTATGGCCACCGAAACACTATGGAGTTATCAATCGGGTTCCCGACCGTAACTCGGGAACCGCACAGTGGACGCAAATACGCAAAGTAGATAGAAAAAAGAGTCAAGTCCTCGGCCTATTAGTACCGGTCAGCTGCACGCATTGCTGCGCTTCCACTTCCGGCCTATCAACCCAGTGTTCTCGCTGGGGGCCTTACCAGGTTAACCCTGTGGGAGTCCTCATCTTGGAGCGAGCTTCCCGCTTAGATGCTTTCAGCGGTTATCTCTTCCGAACGTAGCCAACCAGCCGTGCCCTTGGCAGGACAACTGGCACACCAGAG
>JBMOIL010000066.1:0-13018 GCA_049317345.1 Candidatus Nanopelagicales bacterium | reverse complement strand
AAGAAGGCTCAGCCCAGCCTGACGACCGCGGCCCTGATGGCCCAGCCGCAGCCTGCTGATGCCTAGCCACGCGTAGGCTCTCGGGCGTGACCCGTGCACCCTTCATCGTCTTCGAGGGTGGTGAGGGGGCGGGCAAGTCGACCCAGTCCCGCGCCCTCGCCGACTACCTCGAGGCGCGAGGTCACCGCGTGCGACGTACCCGTGAGCCCGGCGGCACGCCTGCGGCCGAAGCCATTCGAGCGGTCCTGCTCGATACCGCCAACACGGGTCTCGACGATCGTGCAGAGGCGCTCCTCTTCGCTGCTGCCCGCGGCGATCACGCGGCCCGGGTGATCCGACCCGCACTTGCGGCAGGCGACATCGTCATCAGCGACCGCTACCTCGACTCATCCGTCGCCTACCAGGGCGTCGCGCGTGATCTCGGCGCCGAGCGCGTCGCCGATCTCAGCCTCTGGGCGACCGGCGGGCTGGTGCCCGACCTCACCATCGTGCTCGACGTGGATCCTGCGGTGGGCCTAGCCCGCGTGGTGGGTCCGGATCGTTTGGAGTCCGAGCCCGTCGAGTGGCACCGCCGGGTGCGGCAGGCCTTCCTCGACATCGCGGCGGTCGCGCCCGATCGCTACCTCGTCCTCGACGGCACGCGACCGGTGGAGGATCTCGCGGTCGAGATCGCCACGGTCGTGAGTGATCTCGTGGGTGACGCGTGACGTCGGTATGGGACTCCCTCATCGGCCAGGACGATGTCGTCGATGAGCTTGCCCACGCTGCCAGCGACCCCGCGGCGATGACGCACGCCTGGCTCATCACCGGACCGCCGGGATCGGGGCGCTCCACAGCTGCGGTGGCTTTCGCTGCTGCGCTGCAGTGCCCTGACCACGGTTGCGGGACATGCTCGATCTGCACCACGGCGATCGCTGGCTCTCATCCCGATGTGGATCTGGTCCGGTCCGAGACGCTGAGCTATGGCGTGGGGGATGCTCGACAACTGGTAGCAAGCGCGGCAGTCATGCCAGCAAATGCGCCCTGGCACATCGTCGTCATCGAGGATGCAGACCGTCTCACCGAGCAGGCGGTCAACGTGCTGCTCAAGGTGCTCGAAGAGCCGCCTCCCCACCTGGTGTGGCTGCTGTGTGCCCCGAGTCCAGAGGATGTCCTCGCCACGATCCGATCGCGCACGCGCTCCGTGCATCTGCGCACCCCGTCGACGGGCGAGGTGGCCGAGGCTCTGCGTGAGCGCTACGGCGTAGATCCCGCCATGGCAGCCTTCGCGGCCCGCGCCTCGCAGGGTCACATCGGGCGGGCTCGCGCACTAGCCGTCGATGATGGGGCGCGCCGCCGTCGCCAGGAGGTCCTGCGGATCCCCGGAGGGCTCCGCGACCTGAGTTCCTGCTTCGTCGCCGCAGAGGAGCTCCTCGCCATGGCGACGGAGGATGCCGCCAGCATCACTGACGCGCTCGACGCCGCCGAGGAGGAGTCACTCATGCGGGCCTACGGCGCAGGAGCAGAGGGCGTCACCAAGGCACGATTCGACAAGTTGGCCGAGCGTGCGCTGAAGGATCTGCGACGCGTGCAGGCAAGTCGGCGTAAGAGGGCGGTCCGTGATCAGCTCGATCGTGCACTCGTCGACCTGCTCACCTTCTACCGTGACGTGCTCGTGATCCAGATGGATGCGGGTGTGCCGCTGGTCAACGACGAGATGCGGACTCAGCTCACGCAGGAGGCGTCCACCAGCACTGCGGCGGACACGGGTCGGCGCCTGGACGCGATCGAGCGCGGTCGACTGGCGGTGCAGGCCAACGGTGCGTTGCCGCTGGTGCTCGAGTCGATGTTGGTGGAGGTCAAGGACCCGCTTGTCCGGGTCCGCTAGGAGTTCGCGGCGCGCTTAAGGCCGTGCGTGTAGGCAGTGAGCCCCTCGAGTGCAGGAGCGAGGACCTCGTCGGTGCTGCGTGCGATGTCGGGTGCGGCGAGCATCGTCGCCGAGGCCGCGATGAGGCGCTCGTACGTCGCGCAGCCGGTGGTGAGTCTTTCGCGCACTTCCACGGCGGCCGACGTGGCCGCGGCTTCTGCCTGAGTGCCGGCCATCTCGATGCGGATGCCGTGGAGCACGACGAGTCGATCGACGAGCGCATGAAGTTGCGGCGCGGCCTCGAGGTCGGCGCGACGTAGGTCGGCAGCAGCGTCGGGGTGCAGTCGCTCGATGGCGGGGATGACCTGTGCGAGCTGCAGGCGCAGCGCGGCGAGTCTCTGCGCCTGCTCGGCACCGATCGCGTGGGCGGGGATGGCTGCGGGTGCGGATGGGATGGCATCGACGCGGGGGGCGGGTGGGAGCTGCGCGCGCTTGCGGCGCGCCACCGCTGCCACGACCCCGCCGCCAGCGGCAAGGGCAACCCACACCCATGCGGGGCCATAGACCCCGGCGGTCGCCGTCGTGCTCTCGATGACGATGTCGAGTACGCCCAGGGTGCCTGCGACCCCCGCCACGGCCACGCCTCCGGTGACTTCGTTGTCGAGCGTGCGCTGGCGACGCTGATGTCGCCTCAGGGCGCGCTGCTGCTCGGCAAGACGCCGATCGTGCTCGGCCTGCAGAGCCCGAGCCTGGGCACTGGGGCGTTGCGCCCGTGCCTGCCTCCAGGCATCGACGACATCCATGCCGCGGGAGATGCCGGCCTGCACGACGCGGGCGAACTGATCGCGGTCGCTGGCCATGCCTCCACGTTACGCCGCGCCCGCCCCGCATGGCATCCGCGCCTGCTGCGCACGTAGCCTCACCGTGTGAGGGGCATGGGCAGGCGAGTGGGGATCCTCGCGGCCGTTGCCGTGACCCTCGCCTCCTGCGCTTCGACGTCATCGACCCCCGTCCCGTCGCCCACCTACACGCCTTCTGCTCCCGCGCCCGATCTCGCGCGGTTCTATGGGCAGCAACTCGCCTGGACCGACTGCGAAGGATATGAGTGCGCGTCGCTGGAGGTGCCGGTCGACTACGCCGATCCCGGGGGACCGACTCTCGACATCGCGCTGCTGCGCAGCCCAGCCGCGGGAGAGGCGCGCGGCTCCCTGGTCGTCAACCCCGGCGGACCGGGCTCCAGTGGCCGCGAGTACGCCCGCGCCACGTCCGCGATCGTCACGGACGCGGTGCATGAGTCCTTCGATGTCGTGGGCTTCGATCCGCGGGGAGTCGGGGGGTCCGCGCCGGTGGACTGCGCTGACGACGCTGCCTTCGACACGCTCATCTCTGTCGACAGCACTCCCGACGAGCCCTCAGAGGTGGCCGAACTCGAGCGCGCGAGCACGCTCCTCGATTGCACCTCACCGGTCGGCGGACTTCTGGACCACATGTCCACTGCCGACGCCGCACGCGACCTCGATGTCTTGCGGGCTGCTCTCGGCCAGGAGCGGCTGGACTACCTCGGGGTCTCCTATGGCACGCATTTGGGTGCGACGTACGCCGCCCTCTTCCCCCAGCGCGTCGGCCGCTTCGTGCTGGATGGTCCTTTGCCGGCGGATCTCGACGCCGAGGAGTTGACTCTCGGCCAGGCGCGGGGTTTCGAGGACTCGCTGCGCCGGTTCGTGGCGTACTGCGCGAACGAGGGTGACTGCCCCCTGGGCGACGATCCCGATTCGGCGGTGGGGATGGCGCGCCTTCGCGCCCTTCTCGACGGACTCGATGTCGCGCCCGCGTCCACGAGCGATCCGCAGCGTCCTCTGACCGAGGCTGCGGCCACCTACGCGATCCTGATGTCGCTCTATCGCGTCGATGATCGTCCGCGGTTGCGTGACGCCCTCGCATCGCTCGCAGCTGGCGATGGCACTCCACTCCAGCGCATGCTCGACGAGCGCAGCGGGCGCGAGTCCGACGGCTCCTACCGCGACAACGCATTCGATGCGTTCTATGCGATCTCATGCCGTGACCGCGCTGCTCCTGCCGACATCGAGCAATCGATCGATCGACTGTCCGCTGCCGCACCCTTCCTCGGTGAGTACCTCGCCTGGGGCAATCTGCCCTGCGCCGCGACAGAGGCCATCGCACCTGCGGAACCTGTGGGTCCGGCGCCGACCGTCCTCGTTGTGGCCACCACCCATGATCCGGCTACGCCGTTTGCATGGGCCGAACTCCTCGTCGCCCAACTCGGCGACGCGGTGCTGCTTGTGCGCGACGGCGATGGGCACACGGGTTACCGGGAGGGCTCGGGCTGCACGGATGAGGCGGTGGATGCCTTCCTCCTCGACGGTGCGCTGCCTGAGCCCGGCACCGTCTGCGACTAGGGTCGGCCCATGTCGTATGCCGCTCCGCAGGGCCCCGTCGCACCCGGGATCGACGTGCGATCCGACACCGTCACGCACCCGACCCCCGCGATGCGCAGCGCGATGGCCGAGGCTCCCGTGGGTGACGACGTCTTCGGGGATGACCCCACCATCCTCGCGCTCGAGGGACGAGCAGCGGCGTTGCTGGGCAAGGAGGCTGCGCTCTTCGTGCCATCCGGCACCATGGGCAATCTCGTGAGCCTGATGGCACATGTGCCTCGCGGTGGCGAGGTCATCTCGCCAGCGGAATCGCACATCTTCAACGACGAAGCGGCCAACTACGCGGTCGTCGTCGGTGCGGGTCTGCGCCCGATCGCCGAGACCCCCGACGGCGAGATGCCTGTCGATGCCGTCCTCGGTGCGATCCAGGACTCGAGTGATCCGCACTGCCCGATCACGAGCCTGGTCGTGGTGGAGAACTGCCACGCGCACACCATGAGCCGCCCGATCACGCCCGCCTACATGGCGCTCCTGCGTGCCGCTTTGCCTGCGGACCTGCCCATTCACGTCGACGGCGCCCGCCTCTTCAATGCTGCGGTGGCGCTCGACGTGCCCGTGGCGGATCTGGTCCGTGACGCTGACTCCGTGACCTTCTGCCTGAGCAAGGGGCTCTGCGCACCCGTCGGAAGCGTGGTCGTCGGATCGGCGAACTTCATCTGGCGCGCGCGACGTGCGCGCAAACTGCTGGGCGGTGGACTCCGCCAGGCGGGTGTCCTCGCCGCCGCGGGGCTCATCGCGCTCGAGGACGGTCCCGACGGCACCGTCCAGCGTCTCGTGGAGGACCACCGCCGCGCGAGGCTGCTCGCCGAGGGGCTGTGCCAGCAGGACGGCGTTCTCTCGCCCGGTCACCTCGCGCAGCCCGACGGGGCCCTGCTCGATCCCGAGCGTCTCACGACCAACTTCGTGCTCTTCGCTGTCGAGGGCGGGCCTTCGCGGCGCGCGGCATATCTCTCGGCGCTGCGTGAGCGCGGTGTCGGCATGGTCGCCTATCCGCACGGTCAGGTGCGCGCGGTGACGCATCGAGGTATCGAGGACGCGGATATCGAGACGATCCTTGAGGCGAGCGCGGAGGCCCTTGGTGCCACCCGGTGAATGCGACTACAGCGTGAGCGCGACCACTGCGCACAGGGCGAGTGCGACCCCGCCCCACTGCACGCGCGACATCCGCTCCTTGAGCAGGAAGTGCGCGATGAGCAGTGTGGTGGCGGGGTAGAGCGAGCCGATCACGGCGACGACCGCCAGCTCACCATCCTGCCCCGCGAGTTGGAAGAGGCCGTTGGCGAGAGCATCCAGGGCGCCTGCCCCGATGGCAAAGAGCCAGGGGTAGGGGCGCCACTTGCCCAGGCCACTGCGTGAGATCAAGACGATGGTCACGATGATCATGCCGAGCGTCGACCACCATCGGCTCAGCGTGGCGGCCCAGACTCCCGAGCCCTCCGGGGCGATTCCGAGCGCGGTGAGGAAGAAGCCGATCGCGAGGCCGGCTCCCGCGGACAGGAGCAAGGCACGCCTCGTGATGCGCGCATGCGGTCTGGTCTCGCGGCTGACCAGCACGACGGCGCCCAGTGCGAGAAGGGCGCCTAACGCGAAAAGGAGGGTCAGCGGCTCACCGCGCACCACACCGACGATGACCGGGATCGCGGCGCCGCCGATCGCGGTGAGCGGTGAGACGATTCCCATGGGCCCGACAGCGAGAGCGGCGTAGATCAAGATCATGCTCAGGGTGCCAAAGATCGCGGTGACGATCGAGAGCAGGATCACGTCACGGTCGATGGTCCCCGGCACGATGAAGAGCGCGAAGAGGGTGAGGATGATCGCGCCAGCGGGGTAGTTGACGGCGATGACCCGCACGCTGCCGACCCGTCGGGCGCCGAGGCCGCCGGCCACGTCGGCTGCCCCCCACGCCACGCTGGAGACGAGGGCAAGGAGCGCGCCCACGGTCACCTCCTGGCTCACCCCGCCCTCGCGGCCGGGAGCGCCTTACTGTGCCAGATGTCTCTAACGGGCCGGCCCCGGGGGAGCGTCGTTACGTGGCGTGATTTATCGATCCTGGGTCCGATCTGTGATACCTACAGGTCATGACTGAGATTCCGCCCCTGCGTCGACGTACCTTCCTCGGTCTCGCCGCCGGGGCCACGGTGGGCGCCGCGGCCGCGGCTGCCGTGCCGGCGACGAGCGCAGCGGCCGCGCCCGCGGCGCGCGCCGCGTGGCCGGGCAAGCAGGCCTGGGAGCAGTTGCGTCGCCAGGTCGGCGGTCGCCTCATCCGCCCGACGCAGCCCTGGGCCAATCTCAAGCCCGGGGTCGACGTACCCGCGAAGTTCACGAACCCGTGGTACCTCGAGGAGCAGGCGGGCGCGACTCAGTCCACCGGCATGTACAAGGCATGGCAGTCGACTCCGAGCGGGTATGCCGTCGCCGCGGAGAGCGGCAAGGACATCCAGGCAGCAGTCGATTTTGCGCGCAAGAACGACGTGCGCCTCGTGGTCAAGGGAACGGGCCACGACTACTACGGCCGCTCCTGTGGCCCCACCGACTCCCTGCTCATCTGGACCCACAACATGCGCCAGGTCACCGTGCACGATTCCTTCGTGCCCAAGGGTGCGCCGCTGGGCATGCCCGGTGTCCCCGCGGTGACGACGACGGCGGGCAACCGGTGGCTTGAGGCTTACAAGATCGCTTCTGCCAATGGTCTCTATATCCAGGGCGGCGGGTGCACGAGCGTCGGCGCATGCGGTGGCTTCGCCCTCGGTGGTGGCTTCGGCTCCTTCAGCAAGCGCTTCGGCAGCGGCGCTGCGGGCGTCCTCGAGCTGACCGTGGTCCTCGCCAGCGGCAAGATCGTCACGGCCAACGCCTACCAAAACGACGACCTCTACTGGGCCCTGCGCGGTGGCGGCGGTGGCACCTTCGGCGTGGTGACCCACATGACCTATCTCGCGCATCCTGAGCCCACCATCTCGGGCTGGATCGGCGGACCCATCACCGCCAAGTCGGATGCGGCGTACCTCGAGCTCCTCCAGCGCTACGTCGAGTTCGCGGGATCGACCCTCACCGATCCCAAGTGGGGCGAGGGTGTGATCCTCAATGAGGCCTATGCGATGGCCGAGAGGTTCGACACCGGACTCAACGTCATGCAGGTCGGCACGACTTTCCTCGACATCACGACCGAGGCGGCCCAGGCTGCATGGGAGCCCTTCCTCGCACCTCTGCGCGCTCGCCCGGACGACTTCACGGTCGACGTGAAGTTCAGTTCCCAGCCCTTCCGCAATCGCTGGAATCCGACGACGCGCGAGGCGATCTTCGACAACCGGCGCAATGCTCCCGCCGGCTACTTCTGGTGGACCGGCAATGCGGCTGAGGTCGGCGCCTACTGGGGCGCCTATGACGGTCGCGGCGTGCCCTGGTCCATGACGCAGGGCGACAAGGCGCGCGAACTGGCCCAGGGGCTCTTCGATGCCTCGCGCACGTCGCTCATCCTCTGGCAGACCAATAAGGCGCTCTACGGCGAGGATCCCGAGGCCAAGGCCCGCGATCTCACGACCTCAATCAACCCGGCGGTCTTCAATAACGTCGCCTTCATCACCGTCGGTGCGTGGAAGCAGAGCAAGTACCCCGGCATCGCTGGGCACGAGCCTGATCGCGCCGTGTCCCAGGCGCAGTACGACGGCGTGATGGCCGCTTCAGCAGCCATTCACAAGGCCACGCCCGGTGGCGGGTCCTACTCCAACGAGGGCAACTACTTCCAGGTGGGTTGGCAGACGGAGTTCTGGGGCAGCAACTACCCGCGCCTGCTCAAGATCAAGAAGAAGTACGACCCCACCAACCTCTTCACCGTGCACAAGGGTGTCGGCAGCGAGGGCTACTAGCCGCTCGGCATTGGTCGCCACGAGCGCGGGTCGGTAATTGTGCGGCTCAGTGCGAGTGAAATCGATACTCAGCCGCACAATTCACGCGAGCCCCGGCTACTAGCCGCTCTTGCGGCGGAACTCCCGCTTGCCCCCGGCCTTGGCCGAGGAGCCCTTGGCCGATCCGCCGGACGAGGACTGGCCGTGGCCCTGGTGGCCGCCCTGGGCCTTCTTGCGCTCGAGCGCCTGGCGATAGCGCTCCTTCGGATCGTCCGAGGGTGCGTCTGTCGCGGGCTTGTCCTGGTCGTCGGCCATGGCCTCAGTCTGCCAGTCAGGGGAGTGGGCGGCCGAGGATGCGCCGGAGTCCGTCGCGCAGCGTCCAGGATTGCGGGGTCGAGGCGGGTGCCGCCTTCGTCCCCATGGCCGCGAGGACCGAGTCGTACGTCGCTCGTGGAAGGACGGCTCCCTCGCGACGCACCGCATCCGCGGGTACGGCGAGCAAGCGATCGCGGCGTAGCCAGCTGGGCCGGCCATCGTGATCCCACGGCCCGGATCCGATGGCGAGCCAGTTCTGGTCTCCACCGTGATCGCGACTCGACAGCATCATTCCGACGAGGCGGCCGTCCTCCGCGCGACCAAGAATCGCGATGGGCCGGTCCTTGCCGTGATGAGGGTCCTCTTCGAAGGAGACCCAGGTCCACACGATTTCGCCCGGGTCTGGGTCGCCATCCATCTCCGGGGAGTACTCCCAGGTCACCACACCCCGATAGGTGTGCGCGCCACCGCGCTCGGGCGCGGGCTCCCCGGTCTCGCTCATCAGCCGCTGAGGGACAGCAGCGCGATGAGGTAGGAGATGGGCAAGCCGAAGTCGTAGAGCAGGATCAGCGTGTTGCCGGGTGCGAAGTTCTTGACCTTCACCATCTCGCGCACGTGATTGGCGCCCGCGAGGACGAGGAAGACCGACTGCGCCACGGCGATGGGCAGCCATGCGGGCTCGGAGCTGTTAGCGGCGATGATGCCGGCGAGGCCCAGGCCGAAGGAGACGAATCCGATCTCGTACTGGAACCCGTTCGTCTGCCACCCGATGCTCTTGGCGGTTTTCTTCGCGAAGACCGTGTGCATCACGCCGCTGGCCAGGAACATGAAGCCGCCGGGGATGAAGAGCAGCCAGCGCATGGCGGAGGCCATCGTCGCCTCGTCGGGGGTGCCACCGGGAGCGGCGACATCCAGCAGGGTGAGGACCCACGCGATGACCAGGGTGACGAACGGAATGAGGATGCCCATGCTCGGACTATAGTGACGCCGTGGAGAGGCCGGGAGGCTTTGTGGCGCGTGTCCCGTGCTCAGGGAGCCAGGCTCTCCTCGAGGGCTCGGCGCATGACGTCAGCATCAAGGTCTTTTCCGGTCCACAACCGCGCATTGGTGAGAGCCTGATTGACGAGCATGCCGAGGCCCTGCAGGGTCGTCGCTCCACGTGCGGCAGCGCGCTGGAGGAAGACCGTGTCGGGGGGATTCGCCACGACATCGGCGACCACCATGTCGGGACGGATCGTCGCGTCATCGACATCAGGGGTATCGGTGCTGGGGTGGAAGCCGATCGAGGTGGCATTGACGAGAATGTCGACGCTCTCGGGCACGGCGTACGCACCCGACCACGTGACAAAATGAGCCGTTGCCGGGGTGCGAGCGGCGACAAGCGCAGCGAGCTCCTCGCCGCGTTCCGGCGTGCGATTGACGATGGTGACGGAGCGGGCTCCGGCGAGCGCCGACTCGACAGCAATCGCGCGTGCGGCACCCCCGGCCCCGAGGACGACCATGTCGCGGCCGGTCGGATCGATCACCGTGCGTAGCGACCGCACGAAGCCCTGGCCGTCCGTGTTCTCTCCCGTGAGGTGACCGTCGCGGTTGATCACGCAGTTGACCGCACCGATGATGCCCGCGGACGGCGCCATCGCGTCGAGGTAGTCGAGGATCGCCACCTTGTGGGGGATCGAGCAGTTGAATCCGAGCCAGCCCATGCCGATGGCGCCGCGCACAGCATCACCCAGCCGCTCAGGAGGGACCTCGCAGTTGATGTAGCGGACATCCAGTCCCGCGTGGGCGTAGGCCGCTTCCATGACGGCAACGGTGGGGTTCTGCGCGGCTGACGTGGCGAATGAGCCGGTCAGGTCAGCAAGGAATCCGGTCATGATGCCCTCCTCTCGGTCCGGTCGAGCCTAGTGGGCCATGATGCGCGCATGGCACGTATCGGATTCCTGGGAGTGGGCACGATCTCGGAAGCCATGGTCCGTGCGATGGCGGGACGCGAAGGGCACGACGACCAGATCTTCCTCTCCCCGCGTTCGCAGGAGAGGTCGAGCCGCCTGGCTGATGAGTTCCCCTCGTGCCTGCGGCGGGAATCGAATCAGGCTGTCATCGATGTGAGCGACATCGTGGTTCTCGGCATGCGCCCGCAGCAGCTCGATGAGGCGCTCGAGGGTCTCGTGTTCAGAGACGACCAGGTGATCGCAAGCCTCATCGCGGGGACACCGCCGAGCGGGATCGCGCCCCTGGTTGCGCCTGCGCACCGCGTGTGCCAGCTCATCCCCCTGCCCGCGATTGCGCTGCGACGAGGACCCCTCGTCATCAGCCCGCCGATCCCCGAGGTGGTCGCGGCGCTCGCCGGCCTGGGCGAGATCGTGACACTCGAGGACGAGTCCCTCATCCGCACATTGAGTTGCGCCTCGGCGTTCATGTCCACCTACTACGAGATGCAGAACGCCCTGATTGCCTGGATTGTCGAGCAGGGCATCGACGAGGAGACGGCGTCGCGCTACGTCCGCGCTGAGCTCGACGGCCTCGCCGCGGTCGGCCTGGCGACCCGCGATGCCGAGCGCCTCGCCTTGCCGATGGAGCACCAGACCAAGGGGGGCCTCAATGAGCGTGTCCGCGCCCAACTCCTCGCATCCGGCTGGTTTGGGACTTTGGTCGACGCAATTGACGGCACTTATCGCGGCGCACGACTGCGCTAGAGGTGCTGCGACCTGATTCGCCACCTATAGTCACATGATGCGCACCATCATCGGGGTCACCGGTGCCGCGGCAGTCGCCTTCGGTCTCGTCTTCGCTCCCTCTGCAGCTCGTGCTGAGGTTGCGCCCGTCTCGATGATGCTTGCTGGTGCGGCGACGTCCTCGAGCGATGCGAGCCCAGTGCAACTCGACGCCGACGTCTACGTCCCCGAGGTCACGCCGGCTCCGGCCGTGCTGTTGGCGCACGGCTTTGGCGGGAGCAAAGAGGGTGTCGCCGAAGAAGCCCAGATGCTTGCCGATGCGGGATACGTCGTCCTGGCCTACACCGCGCGCGGCTTCGGTGAGTCCACCGGGCAGATCTCGATGAATGCACCGGACTTCGAGGTGGCCGACGCCTCTGCTCTCATTGACTACCTCGCCAGCCTCGCCAGCGTGAGCATGGAAGCGCCCGGAGACCCGGTCGTCGGAGTGGGCGGTGGTTCTTACGGCGGGGCGCTCGCCCTGATGCTCGCCGGCTACGACGAGCGCATCGATGCGGTGTCGGCGGACATCACCTGGAACGACCTGGAGACATCACTCTTCGCGCAGAGCGCTGTTGACGGCGTTCAGCCCGGTGTCCTCAAGAGCCTGTGGACCTCGCTGTTCTTCTCCTCCGGGCTCGGACTCGAACCCGGTCAGCCCGTCAGCGAGTGCGGGCGCTTCACTGCGGCATGGTGCGCGGCCTACGTCGAAGCGGTCACCGTGGGAGTGGTCTCACCCGAGGCGTCCGACCTGATGGCGCAATCATCACCGCGCAGCATCACTGATCGGATCACCGCCCCTGTCCTCCTCGGAGCCGGGCAGGCCGACTCGCTCTTCCCACTCACCCAGGCCAATGCCAATGCCGAGCAGATCGTCAACGCCCCGGTGAAGGTCGTCTGGCACGCGGGTGGACACGACGGTGGCATCGCCGAGACCGATCGTCTCCGCGCACTCACCCAAGCCTGGTTCGATGATCACCTGCGCGGTGGCGCGACCGTAAGCGATTCCTTCGAGGTGTCCCTCGTCGAGGCCTCCGCATTGAGCGATCGCGATCCCGGCACCGTGGAGGTGCTGTCATCCCCTGCGTACCCCGGGATCTTCGGCGATGGCACGGTCGAGATGCCGGTGGCTGCCCCGCCTCAGCAGGTGCTCGCGCCTGCGGGTGGTGCTCCGGCGGCCATCACGTCGCTGCCTGGCGCGGGTGGACTCGCGAGTCTGGCCGGTGACCTACTCGCCGTGCCTCTCCCCGGGCAGACGGCCGGATTCTTCACCGAATCCCTCGATCAGTCGATGCGCATCGTCGGCTCCACTCGAGCGCGCCTCACCGTGAGCAGCGATCGCCCGGTGGATGAGGCAGTGCTCTTTGCCTCGTTGCGCATCGTGAGCGCCAATGGACGTCAGACTCTTCCGCAGGGACTCGTCGCCCCGATTCGGATCGAGGACCTCGGTCCTGATCCGGTCACCGTGGACGTCGTGCTCCCCGGCATCGTCACCGAGGCGGCAGCGGGGGATCGCCTAGCCCTTGTCATCGCCACGACAGACCAGGGCTATCGCATGCCCCCCGGCCCCGCCGTCTACACGGTGGCCGCCGAGGGACCGCTCCTCCTGCCCACGCTTCAGGGCACAACGGCGTCAGCGGGTACTCCGCCATGGGTGTGGCCGCTCGGCGCCGTCATCATCACCGCGCTCATCTGGCTCCTGGTTGCGCTGCTGAGGCCGCGCGACCGCGCTGGCGAGGCACGTCCGGAACTCGCCACGGTGCCCCTGGCCACGCGCGACCTCGCCAAGGAGTTCAAGGGCGGTCTCAAGGCGGTCGATGGAGTGACCTTCGAGGTCCCTCCGGG
>JBMOIL010000065.1:0-13085 GCA_049317345.1 Candidatus Nanopelagicales bacterium | reverse complement strand
TCGCGCCCGAGCCGCCACCCGACGACTAGGCCACGTGGCTTCAGGCTGAAGCGGAACCCATCGCCTCGAGGACGAGGCGGCGACCCTGGGATCCCTGCCCGAAAGCCGTGACATCGCCCGTCAGAGTCGCGGTGGAATCGCCATGCTGAAGGGTGGCGCGATGCGTGTGGCCTTCGTCTTCGAATTGAACCGACGTCGCGTCACGGTCGAATTCCGCCAGGATCGACGTGGGGCCGTAGCCCTCGGGAGTGTCGTCGTAGCCGTCGAAGATGACGTACCGGGACGTCGACACGGCGACGAGTCGATCAGCGACACCATCCACGCTGAACAGGCCGGCCGCCACGACGTCTTCATTGAGATAGGTGGCACACGATTCGGCCATCTTGGTCTCACTCATATCGCCTACCTCTCACGTGTCCCGCGGGCGGGAGGTCCCAGGGGGCACCGGGCGCCCCTGCACTCCAGCATGGCTGTCGCTCCGATGTCCAGATCCGTACGGTGAACTCCCGGCGACGTCGCGGCATCTAGGCGGAGGGGTGGCCGAGTGCTTCGAGCACCTGGCGCTTGCCCTCCTTGCCGCTGCTCAGCAGGCCCAGGGCTCCGCTGATCTTCACGGACTTCGCGCCGTCGTCGAAGGTGACGAATCGGTTGGCGCCGAGCTTGTCGAAGGTGAGGCCCGTGCGCTCGCGCGCGAACTCCGCGAGGATCCGCGTGGGTCCGGTGCCCGATGCCGAATTGCCCTGCCAGTCGCCGATGACGTAGCGCGTCGGGGTCACCATGACGATGAGCACCGGCGTGAGCCCCTCGGCCGCGGCAGCCACCTCACGCGCGGCGTGCATGCCGGCGTAGACGGTGGCACCGGTCACGACGCCATCGAGCACAGCGCCCGCGGCCTCGCCCGCCACCGAGTCGATAACCGACTCGATGCCGACCTCCTTGGCCTGCTCCGTGGCAATCTCTGCGACCGTGACACCGCCCAGCGAACCGACGATGCTCGCGGCAATGGCGCTTCCCGCGCTGAAGATCCCCGCCGCGACCACGGGCTCATCGAGGAAGGTGGATCCGGCATCGCGCAACTGCGCCGCGGTCGTCACGTGTCGAACCTCTCGTGGACCAGGCAGAAGGGGTGCCCTGCCGGATCAAGGAAGACGCGGAACTCGTCCGGAGCGGGCTGGTGGGCGTGCTTGACGGCTCCCACCTGCAGCACGGCCACCTCGCCCGCGTCGAGGTCGGGGACCGTCAGATCCAGGTGCATCTGCTGGGGGTGATCCTGACCGGGCCACTCGGGCGCGCGGTAGTCGTCGACCCGCTGGAAGGCGATGGTGGCGCCGCCCTCGGGACGCAGCTGCACCCACTCCGGGTAGTCGGCATGCGGCTTGGTCAGCGGCCAGCCGGTGATGGCGGAGTAGAAGCTCGCGAGTGCAACCGGATCCGGGCAATCGATGGCGACGAGTTGGAAGCGTGCGATCGCCATCACGACTCCGGTGCGGTGAGGGGTCCGGACTTCGCCTGCGGGAAGTAGTCCTGGCCGATGCCCGACGTGCGCTTCGGGATCATCACGGTGCGAATCCATGACACGACCTCGTCACCGTCCTGGTTGAGGCCGCGCGTCTTCATCGTGATGATGCCCATCTCCGGCCGCGAGGAGCTCTCGCGCTTGTCGATGCAGATGCTCTCGGCGTAGATGGTGTCGCCGACGTAGACCGGGAAGGTGAGCTTGATGTCGGTCCAGCCGAGGTTGGCTACGGCGTTCTGACTCATGTCGATGACCGAAAGGCCCAGCACCAGGGCAACCGTGAAGCCGGAGTTGACGATGATGCGCCCCTGTGTGATCGGGTTGCTCTGCGCCAGGTGGGCATTGAAGTGGTTTTGGTTCGTGTTGCACGTGAGGAGCGTGAACCACGTGGAATCCGCCTCGGAGATCGTGCGGCCGAAGGGATGCTGATAGGTGTCGCCGACGGCGTAGTCCTCGAAGAACCGCCCCAATTGGGCGGGATGCACTGTGGCCATGGCCTCATCCTGCCGAAGGACCGGTCCGGCGCCTCCCGGGGTGGCCCCCGGGCCCCTCCCGGGTGACAATCGACCATGACCTCCGAGGCCTCCACCACGTCCGTTGAGGCCGCCGCACGCGTCGGCTCCGCCGTGCAGTCCGTGATCTCCGGCAAGCCGGAGACCGTGCGGCTCGCTCTCACCGTCCTGCTGGCCGGGGGGCACCTGCTCATCGAGGACGTCCCGGGCGTGGGCAAGACCATGCTCGCCAAGTCGCTCGCCCGGTCCCTGGGGTGCTCGATGCGTCGCATCCAGTTCACCCCCGACCTGCTGCCGGGTGATGTGGTCGGGGTCAGCGTCTTCAACCGCGAGACGCGTGACTTCGAGTTCAAGCCCGGAGCGGTCTTCGCCAACATCGTGCTCGGCGACGAAATCAATCGCGCCTCCCCCAAGACGCAGTCCGCGCTCCTGGAGTGCATGGAGGAGGGTCAGGTCACCGTCGACGGCACGACCTACCTCCTCGGCCGCCCCTTCATGGTGCTCGCGACGCAGAACCCCTCTGAGATGGAGGGGACATATGCGCTGCCAGAGGCGCAGCGCGACCGCTTCATGGCGCGCGTCCACATGGGCTACCCGGATCGCTCGTCCGAGATCCAGATGCTTCAGGCGCACAGCGCTGACGAGCCGCTCGAGTCCCTCGTGCCCGTGACCGATGCGGGCGAGGTGCGCGCGATGATCGACGCGGTGCGACAGGTCTACGTCGCGCCCACCATCGATGCCTACGTCGTCGATCTCGTCTCGGCCACCCGCCAGCACTCGCATGTGCGCCTGGGCGCCTCTCCCCGGGCTGCCCTGCACCTGCTGCGTGCCGCACGCGCATCCGCCGCGCTCTCGGGCCGTGGGCATGTCCTCCCCGATGACGTCCAGCGCCTGGCCGTCCCCGTGCTGGCCCACCGACTGGTCCTCACCACCGACGCCCACCTGTCACGCACGAGCGCACAGGACGTCGTCACCGAGATCCTCACGCGGGTGCCCCTGCCTGCGAGCGCATGAGGCGGGCCCTGGCCGCCCTCACCTTCCGGGGCAAGGCGCTCATCGCGGTGGGGCTCGGCCTCGGCGCAGGGGCGGCACTGTCCGGGCAGCGCGATGTCCTGCGCATCGCCGTACTCCTCCTCGCCCTGCCGCTCATCTCGGTCTTGCTCGCGTCTCGCACGCACTTCCGTCTCGGAGCCGATCGCAGCGTCACTCCCTCCCATGTGCCGGTGGGGAGTACGGCGCAGGCCACGCTCACGGTGACCAACCTGGCGCGCCGTCGCACACCCACCCTGCTCTTGCGCGAGGAGGTCGATCCACGCCTCGGGCCGCCGATCGATCGAGTCCTCGAGCATGTCGAGTCGGACGGATCACGCTCCACCACCTTCACCCTGGAGGCCTCGCGGCGCGGACGCTACGACGTCGGGCCGCTGCGCGTGACCGCGGTCGATCCCTTCGGGCTCGTGCGACTCACGCGGTCCTTCACGTCCACGCAGAGCGTGCTCGTCGTCCCGCGGGTGTATGCGCTCGATGGTGCGGTCGACGCTGACCGCCGTGGCCGGGGCGATCGCGCCTCCTCAGCCCTCAGCGCGGGCGGCGATGACGACGTGATCCCCCGCGAGTACAGGCCCGGTGATGACCTGCGCAGGATCCACTGGCGCGCCTCAGCGCACGGCGACGAGCTCCTCGTGCGCCGCGAGGAGCAGCCCTGGACCCGTCATGCCACCGTCACCCTCGACATCACGCCGGACGACATCGGCGGGGCGCAGTCGCCGCTGGAGATCGGCCTGAGCATGGCGGCGAGCGTGAGCGCCCATCTCCTGTCGCTCGGCTGGTCGATCCGGCTCGACGCCCTCGACGGCCGCTGCCTCGTGTCCCAGGCGGAGGGATCCGCCGGGCAGGCCCGGATGCTCGAGGTCCTCGCCACCGTGCGGCCCGCCACACGCGCGGGCGGGGATCCCCTGCGCACCGGGTCGGACCTGAGCGTCATCGTGATCCCGGGCACCGAGGCGGCACTGCGGCGCGTGCCCCCCGTGCACCACCGCTCGCTCGCCTTCGTCGTCGATGTCACGGCCTGGGGCCTCAACGGCATCGACGCACCCGACGCACTCGCGCGCCTGAGCGCACAGGGCTGGCATGCATCGATCGTCACGGCTGATCCGGCGAGTATCGCGGCCGCCTGGCATACCGCGATCGATGAGGCGACCCTGACGGTGCTGCGATGACCGGGGCACTCACGCGGATCCGGCCCGCCGCGACCATCGCGGCCGCCATCGCCACCATGACGGCGTCCCTGAGCGTCGTACCGCTCTTCGACTCCGGGCGCTGGATTGTGCCCACGGCTCTGGCGATCCTGACCATGGCGGTTGTCGGCGCCTTCTCTCGAGCCGTGGCGCTCCCCGCACCCCTGCAGCCGGTGCTCCAGGTCCTCGCGCTGCTCACCCTGCTCACCCTGATGTTCGCCCAGCCGGCCGCGGCACTCGGGCTCTTCCCCGGTCCCGTCGCGCTCGGCGAGCTCCAGGAACTCACGCGCGTCGCTCTCGATGAGGCCGAGGCAGCACTCGCACCCGTGCCCACCACCGACACGCTCCTGCTCCTCTCCGTCGGCGGCATCGGGCTCGTCGCACTCACGGTCGACACGATCGGTGTGACGCTGCGCCTCCCCGCACTCGCCGGGGTCCCGCTGCTTCTCGTCTTCGCACTCCCGGCCGCCGTCATCCGCGGTGGCGTGCCCTGGTGGCTGCTTCCCCTCGCGGTCATCGGCTGGCTCCTGCTCCTCGCCGCCGACGCACGAGACGACGCGCGATCCTGGGGCCCCCTGCTCACGCGCCGCTCCGGCACGCAGACCGGACCGCGGGCGCATCCGCGGGTGCCCCGGCCCCGCGCTTCCACTGCGGGCGCAGCGGTGCAGGTGGCGCTCGTCGCCGTACTCGCGGCACTGCTGCTCCCCACGGCCATCCCCGGTCTCAGCGAGCCGGTGTGGGTGAGCCCCACCGGAGATCGTCCGGGCATCGGAGGCGAAGGCCCCGTGAGCGTGGACCCCTTTGCCTCACTGCGCCGCGACCTCGTCGACAACCCCGAGCGCGAAGTGATGCGCTACCGCACGACAAGCGAAGTCCCGGGCTATCTGCGACTGGTGAGCCTCGATTCCTTCGATGGAGTGACGTGGCGCGCGAGCGAAGCTCCCATCCGCGTGCCCGCGAGCGAGCCGCTCGGACCCCCCGACCTCTCCGGCATCACCGATATCGCCGAGTCCGCATGGGACATCCGCATCAGCGACCTCGACAACGCGCAACTGCCCGTGCCCTACGCCGGCTCGGTCATCACCGGCGCCGGTGAGCCGCTCGACGATCGCTGGACCTGGGATCCGCAGACGCGCACCGTGGGCGGCATCGGGGTCTCGAGCCGCGACGTGGAGTACGCCGTGGCGGCGTACGACATCGATCCGACCCGCGCAGAGCTGCGCAATGCGACGAAGCGCGCACCCGATTCGCTCGTGCCCTACCTGCAACTGCCCGAGGGCATCTCGCCGCAGCTCGCCACGCTCGCGGAGGAGGTCACCGCCAACGCGCAGACCCCCTACGCGCGCGCCGAATCGCTCGTCGACTGGTTCACGCAGGATGGCGGCTTCTCCTACAGCACCAACGTCGTCACTCCGCCCGGCGCTGATCCGCTCGAGTCCTTCCTCGACGAGCGCATCGGCTACTGCCAGCAGTTCGCCGGCACGATGGCGCTCATGGCCCGCGAGGTCGGCATCCCCTCGCGCGTGGTCGTGGGCTTCACCGGCGGTCGCCTGACCGACGATGGGGAGTACGTCGTGCAGGCGCGCAACGCGCACGCCTGGCCGGAGCTGTGGTTCACCGGCCTCGGCTGGGTGCGCTTCGAGCCCACCCCGCGCGTCGGTGCGGGGGTCACGCAGCCGGATTACTCCCAGGACCGCCCCGATCGCGAGACCCCCGAAACGCCGACACCTGATGAGGTGCCCGAGCCGCAGACCCCCGACGCTGCCGCACCGCTCGCTGGAGCGTCGGCGGGTGGGCCGCCGGTCGCGCTCGTCATCGCCGCCGCTGTGGGCGTGGCAATCCTGCTGGCCCTGCCGGTCCTCGTCGTCGCGTGGCGTCGCCGCCGACGCACGTCACTGGTCGATCCGAGGCGACGCATCGAGGCCACCTGGCGCGATCTGGGCGAGAGCCTCACCGATCTCGGGTGGACCTGGTCGAGTGCGATGACGCCCCGCGAGTCCGCCAATGCACTCGCACGGCAGGTCCGGCTGGATGAGTCGGAGCGTGCATCACTGCGTCGGCTGGTGTGGTGGATCGAGCAGGTGCGCTACGCCCCGCCGTCGGTCGATGTCGTGCCACCGTCGTCGGCCGAGTTGCGCGCAGACCTCGCCGTACTGCGGCGTGCAGCCAGGCGTGCGGCGGTGCGGTCGCGCCGGATCAGGGCGCGCGTGGCACCGGCATCGCTATGGGGCGCAGGCCTGCGGGAAAGCTCAATCGAGGGAGCGCGCGCAGGTGTGAAAGCAGGAAGTGCAGCGGAGTAGGCGAACGCCTACTGGGGGCCGTCGTCGCGGCGCTTGCGCCAGCGATCCTCGAGACGATTCATGAAGCCTGACGACTGCTTGGGTGCACGTCGCGGTGCGCTCGCACCGGGTTCTGCCTGAGGTGCTGCCTCGCCCTCGGCCGTCGCTGCGGCGGGACGCGCACGCAGCCCGAGGTAGGTGAGGGTCGCACCGACGATCATGACGACGAAGCCGGCCACACCGAGCGGGATGAGGGGCAGGATCGCTCCGAGCATCAGCAGTGTGACGCCGCCCAGGAGGACAAGCACACCGAAGGCGGCGCGGCCACGGCTCGCGCGTCCGGCGGAGCCACTGCGCAGGGAGGTCGCGAACTTGGGGTCCTCGGCATAGAGAGCGCGCTCCATCTGCTCCAGCAGACGTTGCTCGTGCTCGGACAGCGGCACTGCGGACCTCCCCTCGTGGGCTCTCCCACAGGATAGGCGTGCCGGGCCAGTCTGGAAACCCGGCGGGGCGATTTGCCTCGTGGCGCCCCCTGACCGACCCCGCGGAGGGGCCCGAATGACCCGGCGATCCGTGAGGGGTCAGTCCTCGGTCCAGAGGCGGGCGGGGCGGACCACGTCATGACCGAAGCGCTCGCGGAGGCGGTCGGCAGCCACCTCGGCTGCCCGGCGATCGACCGGGGAGGCGGTCGATCCGTCATCGAAGAGCAGCTGCTCGGCACTGCCCTCGAGGTCGACCAGGCCCTCGAGTCGTACGCCGACGAGCCGGATCCGGGCCCGCTGGAGCCGGAGGGCGGCGTAGAGATCGACGGCCGTGTCGTAGAGGACCTGGCCGATGTCGGTGGGGGTGTCGAGGGTGCGCGACCGGGTGATGGTCGTGAAATCGGCGAAGCGGATCTTGAGCACGACGGTGCGACCGCGGATCCCGTGACGACGCGCGCGGGCGGCCACCTTCTGCGCGAGACGCAGGATCTCGCGGGCGATCACTTCGGGATCGTCGACGTCGCGGGCGAAGGTCTCCTCGTTGCCGATGCTCTTCTCCGCGGCATCGGGCACGACGTCGCGGTCGTCGCGACCCCAGGCGAGGTCGTGCAGGCGCTGGCCGGATGCCTGGCCGAGTGCGCGCACGAGCGTGTCGACAGGGGTGTGCGCGATATCGCCCACCGTGCGCAGGCCGAGGGCAACCAGGCGCTCTTCGGTGCGCTCCCCCACGCCCCATAGGGCGGCGACGGGCAGGGGATGCAGGAAGGCGATGACCTGATCGGCGGGGACGACAAGCAATCCGTCGGGCTTGATCTGGGTGGAGGCGAGCTTGGCGATGAACTTCGTCGGCGCGACGCCCACGCTGCAGGTGATGCGCTGCTCGTCGTAGACGCGCGCACGGATGAGCTCGGCGATGGCGGTGGGCGAGCCGAGGCGGCGGAGCGCACCGGCGACATCGAGGAAGGCCTCGTCGAGGCTGAGTGGCTCGACCAGCGGGGTGATGGAGGAGAAGATCGCCATGACCCCGGCGCTGACCTCGGCGTAGCGCTCGTGATGCGGCTCGATGACGATGGCATCGGGTGCGGTGCGGCGCGCACGGGACATGGGCATCGCGGAATGCACGCCCATGGCGCGGGCCTCGTAGGTCGCTGAGAGCACCACACCGCGCTGCCCACCGCCGACGATGACGGGCTTGCCGCGCAGCTCCGGGCGCGTGACGAGCTCGACGGAGGCGTAGAAGGCGTCCATGTCAATGTGGAGGATCGTGCAGCCGGTGTCGTCGGTGCCCAGGCCGGTGGCCCCTGGGACACGGCGCAACTGGCTACGACTCACGTGAGCATCCTTCCCTGGATTGGCCTGGTGGCTACCACCCGCTGCTCCCGGGACTGGAGTGCCAGAGCTTCGACGGCGCGGTGTGCCCCTGCCGTGCCGGCGCCGGCGCGGTGTCGGCGGGCTTGATGTCGGCGTAGGGCGACTGCCGGAATCCGCTGGCGTGCACGAGCACGCGCCGCGGACCCTCAGGAGGCGCTGGCCGTGGGGAGGCCTCGAGCATCGCCGCGATCGCGTCGAGGCCGCCGGCGGACCACTCCTCGTGCACGTGGCCGAGATCCCAGGCGCCGGTGGCACGCAGGGAGACTCCGCGCGGACCGGTGCGCCGGAGCTCACCGCGCACGAGCAGCAGCCAGGAGCCGAAGACGGTCGAGGCGTAGGGCCCCTGCACGTCGTCGAAGAACGCGGCATCGAGTGGGCCGGTGGCATCGTCGAGGGTGAGGAAGATGACGCGTCGGCCGCTGCGCACCGGCGGGGTCTGCACCGCGGCCTTGACGCCCGCGACGAGGATCTCGGCTTGCGAGCGCAGGCCGAGGAAGTCGCGACTGCGCACCAGGGGCGGACGCAGGGCCGATAGTGCATCGAGCATCGGCGCGTAGAAGTCGACGACATGGTGGCTGACATCGAGGCCGAGGACCTCCAGCTCGGTGCGCACCCGGTCGGCCGGGCCGAGCTCGGGCAGACCGGTGACCGGGGGTGGAGCGTCGCCAGCGAGGCTCTCGAAGGTGAGCTGCTCGACCTCGCTCTCCGTGCGTGAACGACGCGGGGCCCCGCGTGCGAGGTCGGCGACCTGCAGGAGCAGATCGCGGCGGGTGACGCGACCGCGACGGCGTACTCCACCGCTGCTGATGCCGTGGAGGGAGTCGAAGGCGCCGGCGAGCACGAGGCGCTCGACGACGGGCTGGCTCACTGCGGCGCGATGCCAGAAGTCGGCGAGGGAGGAATAGGGCCGTCGCGCGACGATCCGCTCCATCTCGGCCTCGCCCATGCCCTTGACGTCAGCGAGGGAAATCCTGATGGCGTAGGAGCCGTCGGCCACGTGCTCGACGGCGTACGTCGTACCCGACCGGTTGACGTCGAGGCCGAGGATGGCGATGCCCAGACTGCGTGCGTCGTCGAGGATGAGGCGCTTGGGATACATGCCCGGGTCGTGGGTGAGCACACCGGAGAGGAATGCCGCCGGGTGGTGCGCCTTGAACCATGCCGACTGGTAGGTGGGCAGTGCGAAGGCTGCAGCGTGGGCCTTGCAGAAACCGAAGGACGCGAAGGCGCGCAGCACCTCCCACACACGCTCAACGGTGGGCAGGTCGTAGCCGTGGGCGAGAGCGGCGGGGTAGAACCACGCGCGCACGTCGTCCTGGCCCTCGGGTGAGCCCATGCTGCGGCGGGTCTCATCGGCCTCGGCGAGCGAGCAGCCCGTCATGGTGGCCACGATGCGCAGCACCTGCTCGTGGAAGACGACGACGCCGTAGGTCTCGGTGAGGACCGGGCGCAGGTCGTCGTGGACGTAGACCGGGTCGTTCCAGCCCTGCCGGGCGCGCAGGAAGGGCGTGACCATGTCGGACTTCACCGGGCCGGGACGGAAGAGCGAGATGTCGATGATGATGTCGTTGAAGTTGTCGGGTGCGAACTTGCCGATGAGCTCGCGCTGCCCGGGCGACTCGATCTGGAAGCAGCCGAGCGTGCGCGTGGACTGGATGAGGGAGTACGCCGCCGGGTCGTCGAGGGTGACGGCATCGAGGTCGATGCGTTTACCGTCGACGCGCTCGACCTCGGTGACGGCATGGGCGAGGGCGGACTGCATGCGCACGCCCAGGACATCGAGCTTGAGCAGCCCGAGAGTCTCGACGTCGTCCTTGTCGAAGGAGCTCATCGGATAGCCCTGTGCGCTGGGCTCGACCGGCGTGCGGTCGAGGAGGGTGGCGTCGGAGAGGAGCACACCGCACGGGTGCATGGCGATGTGGCGGGGCAGGCCGTCGAGGCCCTCGACCAGGTCCCAGAAGTGGTTGAGCTCACCGCGCGCGGTCATACGGCCGATACCGGAGTCGCGTAACTCGGGCAGGTCGACCAGGGCCTGGCGGGCACCGCGCGCGCGGATATGCGGGAAGGCCTTGGCGAGGGCATCAATCTCACCGGGGGGCATGGCGAGCGCGGCGCCGACATCGCGGATGGCGTGGCGCACCCGGTAGGTCTCCATCATCGACACGGTGGCGACACGCTCGGTGCCGAAGCGCTCGATGATCGCGTCGTAGACCTCCAGGCGTCGTGCGGACTCGACGTCGATGTCGATGTCGGGGAGCTCACGACGCAGCGGGGTGAGGAAGCGCTCCATGAGCAGGCCGTGGCGCATCGGGTCGACACCGGAGATGCCGAGCAGGTGGTTGATCAGGCTGCCGGCACCGGAGCCGCGGGCGGCGACGCGGATGCCGAGCGCGCGGGTGAGGTCGACGACTTCGGCCACGGTGAGGAAGTAGGTGGCGAAGCCGAGGGTCATGACCGTGCGCAGCTCCTCTTCCAGCCGGTGGCGCGCGGCAATGCGTTCGGCGCCGAGATAGCGGTCGAGTGCGGACTCGCAGCGCGCGCGCAGGAGCGCATCGGCACGCCTTGCCTCGCCGAGTGTCGAGTTGCGGGCCGAATTTCGCCCAAAATCACGCCGCAACTCGACACTCGCGGAGGAGGAGGGGGAGGGGGAGGGGGAGGGGGAGGGTGCGACGACGTCGAGCTCGGGGACGATGACCTCGCCGATCCCGAGGTCGGCCGGGGTGAGGGCGCACTCCCCCGCGAGGTCGAACGCGGCGGCCAGCAGATCGCGGGAGGTGCGCCGCCCGGCCCCCGCCGCCTGGGCGATCTCGTCGGCGAGGTCGGACATGAATGCGGTGGAGGCGAGGAAGCCCTGGGCATTGGGGCGGTCGCGGTGGCGCTCGTCGAGGGCGACCAGGCGCCGGGTGGCGTCGAGTACGTCGACGATGCGCCCCTGCCGCGGCTCGGCGTAGCGCACGGCGTGGGCGAGCACCGGGGTGATGCCACGCTCGCGCGCCCAACCGAGTATGCGCGCGGCGACGGGTGTGGAGAGGGTGCCGCTGCGCGCACGATGGCTGACGATCTCGATGCGCAGGGAGTCGCCGAAGATCTCACGCCACGGCGCGATGAGCGCATCGGCAAGGTCGGGCCGACGCGCGGCGAGGGCCTCGGCGACAGGTGAGTGCGGGCCGAGGAGTGCGATGAGCCCGTCGGAGTGCATGGCGATCTGCTCGAGGGATGCTGCGGCGGACCGCGCATCAGATCGTGCGTCAGCATGCTCGTCCGCGCGTCGCGCGTGCATTGCACTGATCAGTCGGCACAGCGAGGACCACCCACGACGATCGCGGGCGAGGAGGACGGCGCGTGGATGGCGGGGGTCCATCCACGCGCCGCCTCGGGCAGGGCTCGCACCCTGCGGGGGAAGCCCGACAGGGCCGGCTTGGCCGACCCGCCGAGCCGGACGGCCTACCCCGTCGGGTAGGCGCTCCCCCGTGTTCGGAGGACGGGCGGCCGGAGGCATGGGCCGCCCCGCTCCACCGACGTTTCGGGGACCGACGTGTTGACGACCCGCATGTGGCAGGTCGACGGCCAGGTCGACGCCGAGCACCGGCGCAATGCCGGCGGCCGAGCAGGCCTGGACGAAGCGCACCGCGCCGTAGACGCCATCGCGATCGGTGAGCGCGAGCAGCGACTGGCCGTGCTCGGCGGCGCGGGCCACGAGGTCGGCTGGCATCGATGCGCCATGGCGCATCGAATAGGCCGATGCCACGTGGAGGTGGGCGAAATCCACGGCACGTGCCTCACCCCGTCGCCGGCAGGGACCGCTGCCGGTCGATGTGCAGCAGGGTGCACACCTGGTCGTGGAAGGTCTCGGCATCGCGCAGCAGGTCGTCAGCCTCGCGCTGCGTGACGACGCGCAAACCCGCCTCCGCAGCCGAACGCTTGGCGGCACTGGCGGCGAAGAACTGCGCCCACTCGGTGAACTCAGGGGCGACCGCGGGCAGCACCGACCACACGCTGCGCAGCCGGGCGCGACTCTTTGCCGGCTGCGCACGCGCAGCGAGGACAGCAGCAGCAGAGCGCAGTGCCGACAGGTGCGCGCCGACGTAGCGCTCATCGGCGGTCTCGGCGTACGTCGCCTCGACCAGGCCGCGCTGGGCGGCGGCGAGCAGGTCAGCGCTCGGAGTGGTGACTCTCATCGCAGCTCCCATCGGTCAACTCCCATCAATCGGCAGTGCAGGTCAATCGGTGAGTGCAGGTCAGTCGGTAATGCGGTGCAGGGTCCAGCCGTCGCCGGCACAGGACAGGTCGTAGACGCCCGACGGCCGGCTGCCCGAACGCGGGAAGGCCTCAACCCGCCAGGTGTGGGTGTCGGCATCTGCCCGATCTGGGGCCCGCCACCAGCAGGCACCGCTCACCCAGTGGCCGAGGACGGAGGTCACGACGTAGCCCTGGCCCTGCCACGTGAAGCGCATGGGCCGCCGGGCCGCAAGAGCCACACCCGTCACAGGGGCGGCGTACTGTCGAGCCATGGGCACCTCCTCGGGGTGAGTATTCGAACACCTGTTCGAACAGTAGACCCCCCCTCCGACAGCCGTCAAGGGCCCCCTCACATCGCCTGCCGGAGCCGCCTAAAGGTGCTGCGTGGGAGGCGGCGGCTCGTCGTCGGGGATGATCGCCTCCGCCCACCAGTCCGGCGGCTCGGGGCG
>JBMOIL010000064.1:0-13320 GCA_049317345.1 Candidatus Nanopelagicales bacterium | reverse complement strand
CCGCACCCGCCCCGACACCGCCTCCCGCACCTGCCCCTACCGCCGTGCCTGCACCGGCACCGGCGCCCGCCGCTGCACCTGCGGCAGCATCGGCCCCGGCCGGCGCCGCGGCCGACGACGAGGCCTATGTCACCCCGCTCGTGCGCAAACTAGCCACCGATAAAGGCGTCGACCTTGCGGTCGTCGTGGGCACGGGAGTCGGCGGTCGCATTCGCAAGCAGGATGTACTGGCTGCCGCCGAGCGCGCAGCCGCACCCGCCGCCGCAGCACCGGCGGCGTCCGCACCTGCCGCTGTCGCCACTCCTCCAGCCGCGACCGCAGGCATACGTGGCACCACCCAGCCGCTGTCCCGCCTGCGTCGCGTCATCGCCGAGCGCATGGTCGAGTCGCTGCAGGTCTCCGCGCAGCTCACCACGGTCGTCGAGGTCGACGTCACGCGCATCGCGGCCCTGCGCGACCGCGCCAAGGCCGACTTCGAGGCCCGCGAGGGCGTGAAGCTCACCTTCCTTCCCTTCTTCGCCAAGGCTGCCGTCGAGGCGCTCGCGGCGTACCCCTCACTCAACGCCTCGATCGATCAGGCTGCCGGCACGGTGACCTACCACGGCGAGGTCAACCTCGGTGTCGCCGTGGATACCGATCGCGGGCTCCTCGTGCCCGTCGTGCGCGACGCGGGGGACCTCAGCGTGGCCGGCCTGGCGCGGCGCATCACCGACCTGGCCGATCGCACGCGCACCAATCGCGTGTCACCCGACGAGCTCTCTGGTGGCACCTTCACGCTGACCAACACGGGCAGCCGCGGCGCGCTCTTCGACACCCCCATCATCAATCAGCCGCAGGTGGCGATCCTCGGCACGGGCAGCGTCGTCAAGCGCCCCATCGTCATCAGCGACAGCGGCAGCGACGTCATCGCGATTCGCTCGATGGTCTACCTGGCTCTCACCTACGACCATCGACTCGTCGATGGCGCCGACGCTGCGCGCTTCCTCACCGCGGTGCGGGCGCGACTCGAAGAAGGCACCTTCGCGGACGTGGGCGCCTGATGCGCGTCGCGGTCACCGGAGCCAGCGGCCTCATCGGCTCCGCCCTCGTCCCCGCCCTCCGAGCGCGCGGCCACGAGGTCGTGCGACTCGTACGCCGAGCCCCCTCCGCGCCTGATGAGGTGAGGTGGGATCCGCGCTCGGGTGACGTCGACCTCGCCGGGCTCGCCGGCGTCTACGGGATCATTCATCTCGCGGGAGCAGGTGTCGGCGACAAGCGCTGGAGCGATGCCTACAAGGCTGAGATCCTCGACTCCCGCGTGCAGGGAACGACGACGATCGCTCGCGCGGCGTCAGCCCTCGACCCTCGGCCGTCCGTCTTCGTCTGCGGCTCAGCCATCGGCTACTACGGCGACACCGGGGACCGATTCGTCACCGAGGAGTCACCGCAGGGTGCTGGCTTCCTCGCCGACGTAGTCGCACAGTGGGAGGCATCCGCCCAGCCCGCCGTGGATGCCGGCATCCGCGTGCCCTTCGCCCGGACCGGACTGGTCGTGAGCTCGAAGGGCGGCGCCTGGAAGCGACTCATGCCGATTTTCAAGGCCGGTATCGGCGGCAAGATCGGCTCGGGATCGCAGTACTGGTCCTTCATTTCCATGCGCGATGAGGTCACCGCGCTCATCGCACTGCTCGAGGACGATCGCTACCGCGGGCCCGTCAACCTCACCGCACCCACACCGGTGACCAACGCCGAGGTCACGGCCGCAATGGGTCGCGTGCTTGGTCGCCCCACACTGCTGCCCGTACCGTCGTTCGCCCTCAAGGTGGCGCTCGGAGAGTTCTCGCAAGACGTGCTCGGCAGTCAGCGCGTGCTCCCCACCGTGCTCGAAAGCGACGGCTTCACCTGGAGTGACCCCACCATCGACTCCGCCATCCAGCAGGCGGTCGCCGGCAGCTAGCGCGCGACCGACGGGCCCGCGCCCTGCCCTGCGCCCGTTATCGACGCGAGCAGCGCCGTTAGCGTCGTTTGCGGGCGCAAGCCAGATCCATCAGCCGACGACGGTGCCGGACACATCTGCTGCGCCGATCCCGCAGATCCCATCGCCGAAAGACCCAGGAAGCCGGCCAGCGCCGTACCAGCAATCGCTATTCCCCATCGCCACGGCATGCGCACACCTGCGAGCCGCGCTCCCGGAGTCCCCGCCGGCGCCCGGCGCGCGGCGTGCCGACCTCGCACCGTGGCGGTGACTGATCGGCGCGGCGCTACGTCAGCGGCGAGGGACTCAGCGGGGCGCGGGGGTGGCGCCTCACCGATCCGTGCGCGCCGGTGCGCCGGCGGGGAGATGAGGGGTGCGTGCACGGCACTGGCGTGCTCGAGGACAGCGGCGACCTTCGCCATGGAGGGTCGTGTCTCAGGGTCTGGATCGGCTCCGGCGATAAGCAGGTGCGCCACGTCGGCACTCACCGACGACGGGGGCAGGCAGGCATGGAGCAACGCCACGAGATCGTGGACATCGGCCTCGGGAGTGCCTCCGGGCTGCCATCCGCAGAGGACCCCGCGCCCGTCGTGCACATGCAGGGAGCCCTGCGAGATGCCCCCGTGCGCGAGTCCCGCGTCGTGCAGTAGCGCCAGGCCCGCGGCCACCGGTGCCAGAGCTGCAAGAGCTCCTTCGCCCATGACCAGCGACTCGCTCTCGACGGGAATCTCCCACGTGAGCGCGAGACCCTCTCCTGCGAACGCCACCTCGCGCAGGGGTGAGAGACCCTCGTGTCGCACGGCTGCCACGCGCAGCGCCTGCCGGCGGACGCGATCGCGCTCGACGAGATCGGGGGCGAGGGCGAGCAGGGTCGTGAGTGTGGTGCGGGCGGGTGTCGTCATGTCGGCATCGTGCCCGCACGGGGCGGTCGCGTGCTTTCGGTTATCCACAGGCGGCTAGCGTGAGCGCCATGTCCGTGATCGTCGTGGGTGCAGGTGTGAGCGGCCTTGCTGCTGCTCGACAACTGCAGGCCTTCGGCATGCCCGCAACCGTGCTCGAGGCATCCGATGCCGTGGGCGGTCGCATGCGCACCGACGTGATCGACGGATTCCGGCTCGATCGTGGATTCCAGCTCTACAACCCGTCATACCCGGAGGGGCAGCGCGTCCTCGATCACGAGGCACTCGACCTGCGTCCCTTCGTCGCGGGAGCGCGCGTGGTGCTGCGACCCAAGGGGCGTCGCCATGTCGCCAGGATCGCGGATCCTCGCCGCGAACCCAGCTGGGCCGTGCCGAGCCTGCTCGCGCGTATCGGCTCGCCCGTGTCGACCGCTCGCTTCGGGGGCTACGCCGTCTCGAGGGCGCTGCGCTCACCCGCCCACCTGCGCTCCGAGCCCGATGTGACGGCCGCGGAAGCGCTGCGCCGGGCAGGGGCTGATCGCACCCTCATGGAGCGACTGCTGCGCCCCTTCCTCGCCGGTGTCTTCCTCGAAGCCGACCTCACGACCTCACGGAGATTCCTCGACCTCGTGCTGCGGTCCTTCGTCAAGGGCACTCCCGCCGTCCCGGCGCTCGGCATGCAGCGCATCCCCGAGCAGCTCGCCGCAGCGCTCGATGTGCACCTGGACACACCGGTCGCTACCGTCTCCGCGCGCGGCGTCGTGCTCGATGACGGCACCGCAATCGACGCCGACGCCGTCATCGTCGCCGCCGATCCGCAGACCGCGCAGCGACTGCTGCCGGGCATGCGTGCGCCCGCCCCGCGCTCGGTGACGACGTGGTACTACCGCCCCGACGGCGACGCCTCGCGACTCGCTGAAGGCGAAGCTGTGCTCACCCTCGATGGTGCGCGGCGCGGACCCGTCATCAATACCGTCGTCCTCACGCACGCGGCCCCGGAGTACGCACCGCCCGGCAGCGCACTCGTCTCCGCATCGGCACTCGGCGTACGCGACAGCACTGCCCACGAGTCGGCCGTCCGCGATCATCTCGGGTGGCTCTACGGCGTCCCGACTTCGCGCTGGGAACTCATTGCGACCTACCCCATCCCCTATGCGCTTCCGGCGATGCCGGTGCCCCTCGATCTACGCCGACCCGTGCGCACCCCGAGTGGCGCCTACGTCGCCGGCGATCATCGCGACACGTCGTCCATCCAGGGTGCCCTCGTGAGCGGGCGCCGCGCTGCCGACGCCGTGCTCGAGGACCTCGGCGTCTCACGCGCCGCTCAGCCCGATCAGCAGGAGGCCTCATGACAACCCGCCGGATCCTCGCCACGAGCGGGGGCTTCCTCGCCACCGACCGCTGGGGCGTGATGCGCCCGGGTGGGCTCATGCTCGAGGCCTTGCGCCTCACCGGTGCCGAGCGCCCGCGCGTGTGCCTGGTGATGACCGCGAGCGGAGACGATGCGTCGTACCTCGCTCGCTCCTACGCCGCCCTCGGCGCACTCGGCTGCGATGTCGACCACCTCGCGCTCTTCACGATGCCCAACCGCGACCCGGAGGAGGTGCTCGGTCGCTCCGATCTCGTATGGGTCGGCGGTGGAAGTGTTGCCAATCTCCTCGCACTGTGGAGGCTGCACGGCGTTGACACGGCGATGCGCGCGGCGTGGGAGCGCGGCACGATCCTGGCGGGAGTGAGCGCCGGCTCAATCTGCTGGCATGTGGGTGGGCCCACCGACTCGTTCGGCCCGACCCTGCGCGTGGTCACCGATGGGCTCGCGCTGCTCCCCTACGGCAATGGCGTGCACTACGACAGCGAGGAGCAGCGACGGCCGCTGCTGCAGCGCGTCGTCGGCGACGGCCTGCTGCCCACGTCCTACGCCACGGACGACCGCATCGGGATCCTCTACGAGGGCGACGAGGCCGTCCGTGTCATCGCCGATGTCGATGTGGATGTCGAGACCGGCCCTGCGGCGTACCGCATCGAACGCGTCGGTGCGGACGTCGTCGAGACGCGGCTTCCGGTGGGGACGATTCGCGCGTAGTTGCGCGCGTAAACGACGCTTTGTCGCGTCGACGTGCCCCCTGCGGCGCGACGAAGCGTCGTATTCGCGGAAGTGAGCGCGAGGGATCAACCGCTGCCGTACGCGCGGATGACCTCGGCGACGACGACGTCGTACTCCGCGTACCAATCCGCGCCGCCGCGGCGCTGCGCCTCGAGGTGCTCCACCACCTGCTTCCAGGAGCGAGCGCTTGCGTCGTCTCGCCAGTAGGACACGGTGATCCCCTCGACCCCGTCGCGCACCGAGCGCACGCCGAGGTAGCCGGGCTGTTCGGCGGCGAGCGCATCCATGCGCGCGGCCATCGCGGCGTAGCCATCGGCATCGGACAACCCACCCGATCCATCAGGATCGGTGCGCCGCATCGAGTGGAAGATGACCGCGATGGCGCCCGGCGGCAGGTCGCCGATCACTCGACGCTGAAGTTGGGCATGCGCTTGGCCAGCCAGCGCGGCAGCCACCAGTTGGCCTTGCCGATCATCGACATGACGCTGGGCACGAGGACGAGGCGGACGATGAACGCATCGATAAGCACAGCGGACGCCAGCGCGACGCCGAAGAGCTTGATCGTGTCGTTAGGCACGGGCACAAAGGCGAGGAACACCGAACTCATGATCAGGGCGGCGGCCACGACCACCTTGCCGGATCCCGCGAGGCCATGGCGCACCGCCTCCTTGTTGTCCCCCGACGCATGCCAACCCTCCTTCATGCGCGAGACAAGGAAGACCTCGTAGTCCATGGAGAGACCAAACAGGATCGCGAAGACCATGATCGGCAAGAAGGGCAGGATCGGACCGGTCGTGGAGACCTCGATAAGGCTCGCGCCCCAGCCCCACTGGAAGACCGCGACGGTGATGCCCAACGCCGCGAAGAAACTCAGCAGGCTGGTGATGGCCGCGGTGATCGGGATGACGAACGAGCGGAAGAGCATGAAGAGCGCGATGAAGCCCAGGCCGATCACGACGAAGAGGAAGAGGGGCAGTACGTCGACGAGCACCTGGGTGAAGTCATCGCTAACCGCCTGCGTACCACCGACGTAGATCGCTGCGCCCGTCTTGGCGACCTTGGCGGCCGTCTCCGTGCGCAGACGATCGAGCAGCGCGTTGGTCGCCGGGTCGTCCGGGGCCGTCGTCGGCTGGACGAGAAGGCTCGTGACGAGACCGCTCTGGCTGTAGGGGCTGCCCTTGCCGCCGATCGTCGCCGTCGAATACAGCGGCAGCATGTCCTTGTTGGGGATCGTCGACGCGACGCCCTCGGTGGCCGCTACGTCGTCGATGACCTTGCCCAGCACCGAGTCGTCCAGGGGCAGCGGCAGCGTCACCGCCAGGAAGAAGGGCCCATTGATGCCCGGCCCGAAGCCCTCCGACATGAGATCGAAGCCCACACGGGCCGGCGAGCCGGGCTGCGAGCTTCCGTTGTCGGGGAAGCCCTGCTGGATGGAAGCCGCGGGGACGGCGAAGCCAATGAGGATGCCGAGGGCGACGATCGCGAAGAGCCACGGGGCCTTCTGCAGCAGCCTGCCGTAGCCCGCCCAGCGACTCTGGTCCAGGGGCTGGAGGCGCGGGTGGCGCGCCCAGGGCATGCGCACGCCCAGGGTGTGCTTGCCGAGGAGGCTCACAATCGCCGGCAGGAGGATGAGGGCAGCGAACATGATGACGAGCACCGTCACCGCCGCCGCAATCGCGAGACCGTAGAAGAAACTCACGCCGAGGACGAACAGGCCCAACAGCGCTGCAATCACCGTGCTGCCCGCGAACAGCACGGCCCGGCCGGCGCTGCGCATCGCGATGGCGATGGCCTCCTTGGGGTCCTTGCCCTCGAGGGTGTCCTGCCGGAATCGACTGAGGATGAACAGCGAGTAGTCGATGCCGACGCCGAGGCCGATCATCGACGCCAGTTGGGGGGCGAACGAGGCGACGTCGAGGAATCGAGCGACCAGGAGGATGAGCAGCTGTCCCATCACCAAGCCGGTAATGGCAACGATGATGGGGAGTCCGGCTGCAATGAGACTGCCGAAGACGATGATGAGGATGACGATCGCCACGAGGATGCCGATCGCCTCGCTGGACTCCCCTCCCCCGCTCGCGGCGGTGAGGATCTGCCCGGACGCGCCAACCACCAGGGTCCGCGTGGTTCCCGCCTCGATGAAGGCGATGAATTCGTCGGCCTGCTCGGGGCTGGCGACGGAGCTGGCTTCGCCCTTGAAGTCGACGACGGCGTAGGCGACCTTGCCGTCCTTGCTGATCGTCGACGTCGCCTCCATGGCCGCCGCGTTGGCGTTGAGGAGGTCGTTGAGCTGACTCTCGACGTCGGCCGGCGTGCCCTCGGGGTAGGTGACGTCGGTGGTGCCATTGGCGAAGGCGTCGTTCACTTCCTTTTGGAAGTCCTCCGGCGTGCCCGGAGGGAAGGGGACCGAGACCGGTTCCTTCTTGGGGCAGTCGGGTCCGTAGGTCTTGTCGTAGGGCGAGGTGATGCACTTCACGCCTTCGACGGTCGCCACCTTGGTGAGGAGTGCATCGACCTCGGACTTCACCGACTTGTCGTTGACCGTGCCGCTGGTGGGCGACCAGACGACGTTCGCCGAGTTCGTGTTGGCGTTCTTGGGAGAGACATCGATGAGGAAGCTCTGCGCCAGGGCCGACTGGGTGTTGGGCAGCGAGAAGGAGTCGTTGAACGTGCCCTTGAAGGTCGTCGCCAGGAACCCGACGGACACAAGGGCGATCACCCACACGAGGACCGCCACGAGCGGCCGGCGGATCGCCCACGTCGACACGCGCCCCACAGTGACCTCCTCGTCAGCGGCCCGCTCCCGGAGCCTGCCGTGACCGTACCGCCTCGGGCTAGGCTTCACGCGTGTTCACGGTGACGCGCCTCGGGCCAGACCCCTGGGAGTACGGCGCCGCCTGGGACCTCCAACGCCGCATCCACGACGAGGTCGCCGCCGGCGAGGCGCCGGACACCCTGCTGCTCCTCGAGCACGAGGCCGTCTACACCGCAGGACGGCGTACCGAGCCCTTTGAGAGGCCTGTCGACGGTACGCCGGTCATCGACGTCGATCGCGGCGGCAAGATCACCTGGCATGGCCCCGGCCAGCTGGTGGGCTACCCCATCGTGCGCCTGCCGATGCCCCTGGACGTCGTGGCCCACGTGCGGCGGCTGGAGGGCGCACTGATCTCCGCCTGCGCCGACGTCGGGCTCGCGACCACCCGCGTCGATGGCCGCAGCGGTGTGTGGGTGACGGCGGATGATCGCGGCCCCGACCGCAAAGTCGCAGCGATCGGCGTGCGCGTGGCGCAAGGCGTGACGCTTCACGGATTCGCACTCAACTGCGCCTGCGACTTGACGGCGTTCGATCGCATCGTCCCGTGCGGCATCCGAGACGCCTCCGTGACGAGCCTCACCTGGGAGATGGGCCGCGAGGTGACGGTCGAGGAGATGCTGCCCATCGTCGAGGGTCACGTCGTGCGCGAGCTCGACCTCGCCGTAGGGTCGCTGGCATGACCGAGCGCAAGCTGCTGCGGCTAGAGGTCAAGAACGCCGAGACGCCCATCGAGCGCAAGCCCGAGTGGATCAAGACGCGCCTGCGCACCGGTCCGGAGTACACCGCGGTGCGGTCGTTGGTCGAGCGCGAGGGCCTGCACACCGTGTGCCAGGAGGCGGGGTGCCCCAACATCTACGAATGCTGGGAGGACCGCGAGGCGACGTTCCTCATCGGCGGCGAGCAGTGCACGCGCCGGTGCGACTTCTGCCAGATCGACACCGGCAAGCCCTCCCCACTGGACCACGACGAACCGCGTCGTGTCGCGGAGTCGGTGCGCACGATGGGCCTGCGCTACGCCACGGTCACGGGTGTCGCGCGCGATGATCTTGACGACGAGGGTGCCTGGCTCTACGCCGAGACCGTGCGCCTGATCCGCGAGCTGAATCCCGACTGCGGGATCGAGGTGCTCATCCCCGACTTCAGCGGCAACCCGGCGCTACTGGGCGAGGTCTTCAGTGCCGCGCCGAGCGTGCTGGCGCACAACCTCGAGACCGTGCCACGCATCTTCAAGCGCATCCGCCCGGCGTTCCGCTACGACCGATCCCTCGACGTCATCACGCAGGCGCGCGATGCGGGACTGGTGACCAAGAGCAACCTCATCCTGGGCCTCGGCGAAACCGATGAGGAGGTCGACAAGGCCCTGGTGGACCTGCATGCTGCGGGCTGCGACCTCATCACGATCACGCAGTACCTCCGTCCTTCGTCCCGCCACCACCCGGTCGAGCGCTGGGTGCCCCCGGACGACTTCGTCGCATGGGCCGACCGCGCCCGCGCGATCGGGTTTGTCGGCGTCATGAGCGGCCCGCTGGTGCGCTCGAGCTACCGCGCCGGGCGGCTCTACGCCGACGCCGTCGCGGCCCGGCGGGTCGGCCAAGCCGCCCCTGTCGGGCTTGCACGTGGGGCGAAGCACTCATCATGAAGGTCTCCCCCATCGCCACCGGCGTCGTCGTTGCCACCCACGTGTGGCCGGCGGACTCCGACATCCCCGTCGGCGTACCCGCGCTTGATCTGGACTGGGGCGGGGTAGTCGGCGATCGCCATCACGGCGTAACGATGGCATCCGACACCCGCCAGGCAGACGTCTTCCCTCGCGGCACGCAGATCCGCAACCATCGCCAACTCTCGGTCGTCGATGTGGCTGAGCTCGCGGAGATCGCCGCGGCGCTCGGGATCGATGAGCTGGCCCCCGGCACGATCGCCGACAACATTTGCACGTCCGGCATCCCCGGCTTGACCGTCCTCGAGCCCATGACACGCCTGGAGTTCGCCAGCGGCGCCGTGCTCATGACCGGCGGGCGCAATGCGCCGTGCACGATCGCTGGGCGCATGGTGCAGGCGCGCTATGGGAGTCCGGCGGAGAAGTTCCCCAAGGCGGCTTTCGATCGCCGGGGCGTCACGGCCTGGGTCGAGCGCCCCGGGGCGATCCGGCCCGGCGATGAGGTCCGGGTCCTGCCCCCCACGGGCATGTAGGGCCCTCGCTACGCTGCACGCATGTCCAAGATCCGCGGCTACCTCAGATCCCTGCGGGAGAACTTCACGCTCACCCGCAAGGTGCACCGCTGGGTGGGCCTGGAGATGCTCGCCATCTTCATCGGCGTGACGGCGCTGGTTGCCGTACCCGTGTCCTTCTTCCTCAACTGGCTCACCGGACTCCTCATCGGCATGCCCGTGGGCCTGCTGGCGATGACCTACTGGTTCAGCCGGCGCGCCATGAACGCCGCCTACTCCCAGATCGAGGGGCAGGCGGGCGCGGCCGTCGCCGTCATCCAGCAGATGCGCGGCAACTGGAGCATCACTCCCGCGGTGGCCGTGACCAAGAACTCCGACATCGTCTCCCGCGTCGTCGGCAGGCCCGGCGTTGTCCTCGTCGGTGAGGGCCCGGCTCAGCGCATCTCGCATCTGCTGGCCAATGAGCGCAAGAAGACCGCACGCTGGCTGCCCGAGGTGCCGATCTATGAGATCCAGGTGGGCACGGACGCGGACCAACTGTCGGTGGCGAAGGTGCAGCGTGAGCTCAACCGACTGCCCCGAGCACTGCGCCCCGCGGAGGTCAACGACGTACGCCGGCGCCTTGATGCCTTCAGCAAGAAGGACTCCCCCGTGCCGATCCCCAAGGGTCCGCTGCCGAAGGGCGGCAAGATCCCGAAGTCAATGCGGGGCTGACAGCTCCGCACATCAGGTATGCGGGGCTGAAGAAGCCTGGATTGCGCCCGTTAACGACGCTAAGGGCGTCGTTAACGTCGGCTTCGGGCGCAGATCAGCCTTAGCGGGTCATGCCGATGCTGGTGCGCATGACGACACGCGAGCCGATGGCGAGGTCCTGCAGACCCCTGCGCTGCGAGTCGTAGACAAGCGCCGGAATGACGATGCAGATGAGCGCGGTGCGCACGATGATGCGCCATAGCGGGAGGAGCCCACCGGTCTCAGAGACGACGGCGATCCCGAGGATGCGCTGACCGAAGCTCGAGCCCGTGAGCCACGTGAGCACGATGATCTCGAAGGCGAAGATCGCCAGGGTGGCGAACGCATAGTCCGCGCTGCCGTACTCCGCTCCGGGGATCAGGCGGGCCAGCAGGAGCGCGACCAACCAGTCCAGGGCGATGGCCGCGGCACGCCGACCGAGTCCAGCAGATCGGCCCGGCGGATCGGCAGAGCCGCCCCTGTCGGGCACCCCTGGGCCTGGTGTGGCGGGTGTGGTCACCCCTCCACGCTAAGGGCTGCTTCTCGGAGGGGCCTCTCGGCCCCGTAACAGAAGCGAAACACCCGGTACACGGTCGGGAAACCCCCTCGGCCTATCTTCCTGACCGACGGCAACCGCCGTTCGAGGGTCGGTCCGCCGACCCGGAGGCGATCGATATTGCGGGTGACCGCAGGAGGTGTCATGTTCAAGAACTCAGATGAGGTCCTGAAGTACATGAAGGACCAGGACATCGAATTCGTCGATGTGCGCTTCATCGACCTTCCCGGTGTGATGCAGCACTTCAATGTCCCTGCCGCGTCCTACGTCGACGCCTTCACGGATGGCCTGATGTTCGACGGGTCGTCGATCCGCGGCTTCCAGGCGATTCACGAGTCCGACATGAAGCTGATGCCAGACCCCACGAGCGCCTTCGTCGATCCCTTCCGGGCCGCCAAGACCCTGGTCATCAACCACTCCATCCTCGACCCCTTCACCGATGAGCCCTACAGCCGCGATCCGCGCGGCATCGCGGCCAAGGCCGAGGCGTACCTCACCTCCACGGGCATCGCCGACACGGTCTACTTCGGACCGGAGGCGGAGTTCTACATCTTCGACGACGTGCGCTTCGAGACGCGCCAGAACGCCGGCTACTACTACCTCGACTCGATCGAGGGGGCCTGGAACTCCGGGCGCGAGGAGGACGGCGGCAACCTCGGCTACAAGACCCGCTACAAGGGTGGCTACTTCCCCGTCCCTCCGGTCGACCACTATGCCGACCTGCGCGACGAGATGTGCCAGGCCCTCACCCAGGTGGGGCTGCATGTCGAGCGCTCCCACCATGAGGTCGGCACTGGTGGCCAGTCGGAGATCAACTACCGCTTCAACTCGCTGCAGAAGGCCGCCGACGAGGTGATGCTCTTCAAGTACATCATCAAGAACGTCGCGTGGGTCAACGGCAAGTCCGTGACCTTCATGCCGAAGCCGCTCTTCGGTGATAACGGCTCGGGCATGCACTGCCACCAGTCACTGTGGAAGAACGGCGAGCCGCTCTTCTACGACGAGCGCGGATACGGCGGCCTGTCGGACATGGCCCGCTGGTACATCGGCGGCCTGCTCAAGCACTCGCCGTCACTGCTGGCCTTCACCAACCCGACGGTCAACTCCTACCACCGCCTCGTGCCGGGCTACGAGGCTCCGGTCAACCTCGTCTACTCCGCGCGCAACCGCTCGGCCTGCATTCGCATCCCCGTGACGGGCACGTCACCCAAGGCCAAGCGCATCGAGTACCGCGTGCCGGATCCCTCGAGCAATCCCTACCTGGCCTTCTCCGCCATGCTCATGGCTGGCCTGGACGGCATCAAGAACAAGATCGAGCCGCCGGCGCCGGTCGACAAGGACCTCTACGAGCTGCCCCCGGATGAGCTCGCCGAGATCGCGCAGGTCCCCGGATCCCTCCCCGAGGTGCTCGATGCGCTCGAGGCGGACAACGACTACCTGCAGGCGGGCGGGGTGTTCCCGGCCGACCTCATCGAGACGTGGATCGACTACAAGCGCACCAACGAGGTGGATCCCATCCGCCTGCGCCCGCATCCCCACGAGTTCGAGCTCTACTACGACATCTGATCGACCGGGATCAGGCACGTTCCTTGCGCCGCATCGCCTCGCGCGCAGGAGCAGAGGGTGGCCGCTTGCGGCCACCCTCTGTCTTTGCCGGTTGGCCGTACCTCTCTCACAAACTCTCGCCGCGAAATCGAGACTTCTTGAGCGAGGCAAGTCTTGATTACTCGTCCACGCTTCCGGGGGGTAGATGCCTCAGTGAAAACGTCCCTGTGAGCGGTGGGTCTGCGGCCCGATTCGTGGGCACCCTGGAGCAGCCACGCTCTGTCTGTGCCGAGTGGCCGCTTGCGGCCACGCTCTGTCTGTGATGGGTGGCTGCTTGCGGCCACCCTCTGTCTGTGTCGGTCCACGACGTTGACCTCGCCCCGGATAGGGTTGCCCGGTGGCAAACAGGCTCATCGTCCACATCGGACCTCGCAAGACCGGCACGACGTATCTGCAGAGAGTGCTTCAGCAGCTCTCGCCCTCCCTTAAGTCGGACGGGGTTCTCTACCCCACGGACTACCGCGGCCAGGAGGACTACAACCACGT
>JBMOIL010000063.1:0-13462 GCA_049317345.1 Candidatus Nanopelagicales bacterium | reverse complement strand
GGCCTCCTGGGTGAGCCAGGTGATCTCAGTGCTCATCGGGACAGGGTACGGCGTGACCTCAGGCCGGAGTCCATGGCTGCTCCGGCGGCACTACCCCCGGGGGGAATTGCGGGGGTACGACGCGCTCGGGTGGCGCCCCGGCCTCGCAGGCGAGGACCTCGACGACGAAGGCGGGAGCCAGGGTCCGCAGCGGGTAGGTGACCTGCTCGTAGGAGGTGCCGCGGGGAAGGCCGACGACGGCGTAGCCGACATCGGTGCGGGACTCGTCCTGTGCTCGGAGCACGCAGTAGACATCCCACTCCTGCGATCGGCGCACGTCGAAGGTCACATCCACGCGATCGGCGGCTACGTCGTTCCAGGCGAGCAGCTCGTACGTGACCTTGGGCGAGACGAGATTGAAGGTGACGAAGGCCAGGGCGGCGACGAAGGCGGCGATGCCGATGACCCCGGCGATCAGGGGAAGGCGGGATCGGCGGCCCACGCCGTAGCGTGCCTGCAGGTCCGGAGGCAGGCTGCGCCCATCGATGGCACTGCTCACGGCACCTCCCGTCGCGCATGGGGCGATCACTTGGGAGACTAGCGGGGTGTCCGAACCCCTTCGCCTCATGGCGGTCCATGCGCACCCGGACGACGAGTCGAGCAAGGGTGCCGCGACCCTGATCCACTACGCCGAGGAGGGCGTCGAGGTCCTCGTCGTCACCTGCACGGGAGGCGAGCGAGGCGATGTACTCAATGCCGCCGCCCAGGCAGATGTCGATGCCCTGGGCCTCGTAGAGGTACGCCGCCGGGAGATGGCCGAGGCGGTGCGCATCCTCGGTGTCGGTCACGCGTGGCTCGACTTCGAGGACTCCGGCTATCCCGAGGGAGACCCGCGGCCGCCGCTCCCCGCGGGCTGCTTCGCCGACCTCCCCCTCGAGGTGGCGTCGGCGCCGCTCGTGCGCCTCGTCCGCGAGTTCCGCCCCCACGTGATGACGACGTATGACGAGAACGGTGGCTACCCGCACCCCGATCACATCCGTTGCCACGAGGTCTCGATGGAGGCGTTCATCAAGGCGGGAGATCCGCAGGCGTATCCGGACGCCGGTGCGCCATGGCAGCCACTCAAGCTCTACTACAACATGGCCTTCACTCGGGATCGTGTGATCACCTTCAACGACGCCTTGATCGCCGCAGGCATGGAGTCGCCGTACTCCGACTGGCTCGACGACTGGGCTGAGGGCGAGGACGACCGCGTCACCACGCGCGTGCGCGTCGACGACTATTTCCCGCTACGTGATGACGCCCTGCGTGCGCATCGCACCCAGGTTGAGCCTGAGGGCATCTGGTTTGCCGTGCCCCTCGAGATGCAGCGTGAACTGTGGCCCACCGAGGACTATCACCTCGCGATCTCGCACGTGCCCACACACGTGCCCGAGTCGGATCTCTTCGCCGGAATCCGGGAGGGATGATGGTGGACATGACCTCGCTCCTCGCCGTCCTCCTCCTAGAGGAGAGCCCGCTGCCGAGCCCGCTTCCCGAGGAGCCACCCATCGACCCCTCGCGGGTGACGCCCGGGCTGCTCGCGCTCGTTTCCTTCGTCTTCTTGGTGATCGCGATCGTGTTGCTCTACCGGTCGATGCGCAAGCAGATCTCCAGGGTGGACCCCAATCTCCCCGACGGCCCCGGTGACGCCGAACGCGCAGCGGATGAGCGCCGCACCGAGAAAGCCGAGGAGCGGGGGTCCCAGGGATCCCAGGCATCCGGGACCGACGAGCCACCGACTCGCTGACATGACGGTCAGCGCGCGATCGGTCGCGCTCACCCTCGTCGCCGTATTCCTGTCGGCCCTGTGCCTGGTGGCGGGCCTGTGGCAAGGGTCGCGCACCCGTGACATCGTCGACGCCGAGCGCGCCGCTGTCTCCGCACCCATCCCGGTGCTCGAAGCCGCGAGTGTCGGGGACTTCCCCGCGACTTCGATCGGGCGTCCGGTCACGGCCGCGGGATCCTACGCGGATGCCGAGCAGCTCCTCGTCGATCAACGCGAACTCGATGGACGCGCGGGGGAGTGGGTGATCACGCCGTTCCTTGTCGACGGGGTGACCGTCGCCGTCTTGCGCGGCTGGGTCGACTCCCCCTCGAGCCCCGCGCTCGCGGTGCCCGCTGGCCCGGTCCGGCTCGAAGGTGCCCTGCAGCCCTTCGAGGATTTCTACGCCGAACAGGCGCGCCAGCCCGACGGCAGCCTCGTCGCGGTCTCCCGCGCCGAGATCGAGCGCGCGTGGGGTACGCCGGTGCTGTCACTCGTCCTCGTGCTGGCTCGACAGGAACCTGCCTCCGAGCCCGCGCCGGAGTCCGTGCCCCTCACGGTGCAGACCGCGGACGTGCCCTTCCCCCTGCAGAACGCGGCCTACACGCTGCAGTGGTTCGTCTTTGCCGGATTCGTCTGGGTCATGTGGTGGCTGTGGGTCATCCGGCGCGATCCAGCGGACGTGGATAGCCTGGACGAATGAGCGGTCTGAGTGGCGCGCTACTGCGCTTTCGCATCATGGCCTGGGTCACCGGCGTACTCCTGGCCGTGATGACGGTGATCTTCCTGCCGCTGAAGTACGGCTTCAGCCTCACTAACGAGGGGATCCTCGCGACGATCTACGCCCTCGGCTGGCAGGCCCACGGCTGGCTCTACCTGCTCTACGTCGCCACGGGCCTGGACATCGCCTTCCGCATGCGCTTCAGCGTGGTGCGCACCGTGGCGGTGCTGCTCGCCGGCACGATCCCCTTTGCATCGTTCTTCGCCGATCACTACGTCACGCGCAGCGTCCGCGAGCGCATCGCCGCGCAAGCCTGACGCCCTGCCTCACGGGTGCGGGGCATCCTCGATGTCAGCGGCCCGGTTGCGATCGGGTCGCGTCGCGAGGTAGGAGCCGAGGAGCACGAGCGGGAAGCCCAGCATGAGGCCCCAGGTGATGGGCTCGGAGAGCACGACGACGCCGAGGAACACCGCGACGGCAGGGTTCAGGAAGGTGATCACCGTCATGCGTGACGGACCGACCTCGGCGACCAGCGCAAAGAAGATGAGGAAGGCGATCGCCGTGGCGAGCACGCCGAGCACGATGATCGACCACCACGCGACCGCCGGCACCGGGGCCGTCGGCCGCTGCACCCACGCGAGTGGCGCGTAGAAGATCGCATTGGCTCCGAACGCCAGGGTGATCACCGCGAGGGGTGGCGCGTCGGAGAGTTTCGTGGAGATCACGATGGGACCCAAGGCGTAGCCGACCACGGTGACGGCTGCTGCTCCCACCGCCCACCACTGGTCCCCGGGGACGTCGAATCCGACGAGGAGCGCGACGCCGCTGATGCCGACGGCGAGGCCGAGGACGCGCACGCCACCGAGTCGCGCGTCTAGGCCTAGCCCGCGCGCGAACACGGCCGCCACGATGGGGACCGCGGCGATGAGGAGCGCGGTCGTCGAACTCGTGAGCTGTGTCTCGGCGTACCCGAGCGTGAGGAACGGTCCGGTGATCTCGACGACCGCGAAGAGCCCGATCCACGGGAGGTAGGGCCGGATCCCACGGAACTGCCCGCGCATGAGTGCGATGGGCAGGAGCAGGAGTGCTGCGAGACCGACGCGCAGGGCGACCATGACGGAGGGCTCGACGTACTCCACGGCAATGCGGATGAAGAGGTACGGCGTGCCCCAGATGATCGACAGCGCGATGAAGAGGGTCAGGCCGCGGCGCGTCATCGGTGGTCTTCGCTTGCGACGCGGGTCAGAAAGTGGGTACCGGCGAGGTGAAGGTGCCGAAGATGATCGCGATGAGCCACAGGATGGCCAGCGCGATGCCGATGTAGCCGGTGGCGAGACCGGTGATCGCGTAGCCGCGACCAGGCGCTCCCGTGCTGCGCGTCTGGGAGAGACCGAGGTGCCCGAAGACAACCGCGAGGATGGGCATCACCGGGAAGAAGATGAGGCACAGGCCGACCGTGATGCCCGCGATGCCCAGGATCATCGAGGCGAGCGCCATGCCGTTGGTCTTCGCCTTCACGGGGTACGCCGCCGGCGGCGGGAATCCCGGAGGTGGTGCGTAGGCGTACGCCGGGGGAGACGGCACGGGCGGCGCGGGTGGCACCGGTGCCGATGCCGGGAACGGTCCGTCCTCGGGACGAACCCCTCCGGTGTCGCTCATGGGCCCAGCCTAGGCAGGGGCTGAACCGAGTCCGGGAGGCGCCACTCCACTTCACGTGCGAAGGGACGCAGTCCTCTGCCGACGTAGGTGGTGAGCGCTGCGGGACCGTCGAGCGTGCAGGTGTGCACCCACACGCGGCGCGTCCCAGGGAGCCGCCAGGCCTCGGCGATCACCTCGGCGAGCCACCAGCGCCCCAGTCCGCGGCCGATGGCCGGGGGGAGCAGGCCGAAGTAGGCGATCTCCACATCGCCGTCCGCCTGCTGCTCCAACTCGGCGTATCCGACGTCCTCACCTGCCTGGCGGCACACGAGGAGGTGGTGCTGCGGGCGGTCCACCCATGCCTGCCACTGCGCATCCGACCACTCCAGGCGGTCCACCCAGAGCCACGGCTCCCCGACGCCCACGTAGAAGGAGCGTGAGGCGGAAGCCTTGTCGATGTCCACGCGATGCCACTCGGCTGCCTCGGGGGTGGAATCCACGGCGATGAGTTCCCCTGACGAGGCCATCTCGAGCGAGGTCACCGTCACGGCGATGGCACCCTCGACAGGCCCGGGCAGGAGTCGCATCCGCGCATCCTGCCACCTTGTCCGTGTGCATCTGAGGGATGTGTCCCGCACGCTCGGCCTGGCGCCTGAGGACTCCGGGCGCTCGCTTACTCCACAGTGAGGACGATCTTGCCGATCACGTCACCCTCGGCGAGCTGGGCGAATCCCTCTTGGGCATCGGCCAGGGAGTGCGTCGCGGAGATCGTGGGCCGGACTCCGGTCGCCATGACGAGATCGATGAGCTGGGCGAGTTCCTCGCGCGTACCCATGGTGGAGCCGAGCACCTCGAGTTGCAGGAAGAAGACGCGATTGAGATCAGCCGGCGGATTGGGGCCGGTGGTCGCACCGCACACGACCAGGCGCCCGCCGGGGCGCAGCGACTTAAGCGAGTGAGACCAGGTCGCCTCGCCCACGCTCTCCATCACTGCGTCGACGCGCGCCGGCAGTCGGGCCCCGGGCTCGAAGGCCTCGTCGGCGCCGAGTGCGATAGCGGCAGCGCGCTTGGCCTCATCGCGGCTCGTCGCCCATACGCGTGCGCCCAGTTGCTTGGCCAATTGGATCGCCGCCGTCGAGACTCCGCCGCCCACGCCCTGCACGAGCACGGTCTGACCGGGTTGGACCTGCGCCTTCGTCGTCAGCATGCGGTACGCCGTGAGCCATGCGGTCGGTAGGCACGCGGCGGAGGCGAAGTCGAGTTCGGCGGGCTTCGGGAGGACGTTGCGCTCGGGGACGCACACGAACTCGGCGAGCGTGCCGGGGTAGACCTCCGACAGCAGTGAGCGCTTCGGGTCGAGGGTCTCGTCGCCCCCGCCCGCCGCGGGATCGCCGATGACTCCGTGCACGATCACCTCGGTGCCGTCCTCGAGGACCCCGGCCGCATCGCATCCCAGGATCATGGGCAGGCGCTCAGCGGGAAGTCCCACGCCGCGCAGGCTCCACAGGTCGTGGTGATTCAGGCTGGCTGCGCGTACGCCGACACGGATCCAGCCGTCGTCCGCCACGGGGTCGGGCATCGGGCCCACGGTCAGCCCGTCGAGCGGGGCATCAGGATGGATCGAGGTTGCAGCAGCGGCGAGCATGTTGTCTCCAGTCCGTGCGGTTGTCTAGGCCGTGAGTTCGCGGAGCCCGGCGATGAGCCGGTCGACGTCGTCGTCGTTTGAGTAGGGAGCGAGACCGACGCGCACGCCCCCGGCATCCCCGAGGCCCAGCCATCGGGATACCTCGAGCGCGTAGAAGTTGCCGGCGGGAGCATTGACGCCTCGCTCGGCAAGGAACGCCGAAACGCCATCGGAGTTGTGCCCGTCGATCGTGAACGTCTCCGTCGGAGTGCGGTGTTTGGCGTTGCTGTAGAGATGAATCCCGGGGATCGACTCCAGTCCCTCGCGCATGCGCGCGTGCAGGACATCCTCGTAGTCCTCGAGCGCGACCATCGATGTGAGGACTCGCTCGCGCCGGTCGCCCTCGCTTGGGACCAGGTCTGCGAGCACGTCGACGGCTGCGGTCACGCCCGCGAGGAGCTCATAGGGGAGCGTGCCGAGCTCGAAGCGCTCAGGCACGACCATGGTCGCGGGCAGCAGCTTGTCGGGGTGCAGGGTCTCGAGCAGATCGGGTGAAGCGGCTAGAACGCCGAGGTGGGGGCCGAGGAATTTGTAGGGCGAGCAGGCGTAGAAGTCGCAGCCGATAGCGGCGATGTCGACAGGTGCGTGGGCCGTGAGGTGCACGCCGTCGACGTAGAAGAGCGCTCCGTGCTCGTGCACGCCCACACCCACCGCGGCGAGGTCAGGCCGGGTGCCGATGAGGTTGGAGGCTCCTGTGAGCGCGACGAGTCGCGTGGCCGGGGTGACGTGACGCAGCACGTCCTCGGGTGACATCTCGCCGGTCGTGGGATCGAACTCCGCCCAGCGCACAGTGGCACCCGCGCGTTCGGCATGGATCACCCACGGCCGCACATCCGCATCGTGGTCGAGTCGGCTCACGACGACCTCGTCGCCCGGCCCCCAGTTCTGGGCAAGGGTGCGCGCGATATCCATCGTGATCTGGGTCATGCTGCGCCCGAAGACGATGCCACGAGCGTCCGCTCCCAGCAGGTCGGCCATGGCCTGACGTGCACCGGTGACGATGTCGTCCGCGCGGCGCTCAGATGCGGTGCCCCGGCCCCGATTGGACAGGGCTGAGCGCAGCGCGTCATTCATCGCATCCGCGACCTGATCGGGGATCTGGGTGCCGCCGGGACCGTCGAAGTGGGCAGCCCCCTCTCGCAGGGCGGGCACGTGCGCGCGCAGGCGGTCCACGTCGTAGGTCACGCGCACACTCTAGAGGCACGCAAGAGCGAAGAGGTCCACAATGTCGGGGTGAGGCCCTCGATCCAGGCCGGCGCGACGGCGGTGCTCGTCGGCCTCGCCGCGCTTGTCGTCACGTCCCCGGTCGCCCTGGCGACGTCGGCGTGGGTGGGTGGCGGTGCGATCGCCGTGGGCCTGCGCGATGGTGCACCGGCCTACGCCGTGGCAGGTGTCCTCATCATCACGGGTGTCGCCCTTGTCGTGACCCTCTGGGCGACGATCCCCGGCATCTGGCGCGGGCGCACGCGTCCAGCGATCGTGTCGCTCATCGTCGTACTCGTCCTCCTGGCCATTGCGCTCACGCGATCGTGGACCGTCGTGATTGCTTCATGGGTCCCGCGCCCGGTCGGGCTCGCCGTGATGGCCATCGCCGCGGTGGTGCTCGTCGTCTCCCTCGTGCGACGCCCCGAGCGACAGCGTCCGCTCGTCGGTGTGGCACCTGCCGTCGCCGGTGTCGTCGGCGCCTATGTCCTCGTTGCGGCCATCGCGGCTCTCCCGGCTCAGGGGATCCCGGAGTTCCCGCGGCCGCCATGGGTGGCCGCCTTCCAGCCCGGACCCGGCACCGCGCAACCCATCGCCGTCACTCCCGCGCCCCAGAATCCCGCTCTCGCGTCGGGTGCGTGGTCGACGATCCACAACGACGCGTGGATGACCGATGCCTATCCGGTCGGCTCGCTACCAAATCCGGAGTCGTCGGAGGTCCTGTCGTTCTTTGCGGGAGGCGACTGCGCCTCGCTGCTGTGGAATGACCTGGGGGAGATCGTCGCCGTGTGCGTCAGCCCCACCGAGGTGCGCGCCTATGTGCTGGATCCCGTGACCCTGGAGCCGCTGGTCGAACGCCGCATCTCGGAGCGTCCCCTCGCCGCGGATGCACTCACCAACTTTTCCGGTGGCGGCTACGCGGTCTTGGATTCCCAGCAACGCCTGGTGACACCGCTTCCCGGTGGAGTGATCGCTCGCTTCGACGGTCGCTCGCTGAAACCGGTCGACGAGTTCGAGGTCGCATCGGCGCTGCAGCCGGATGAGGGCATCACCTCTGTCGTGCCTGACTGGAGCGGAGCACTCTGGTTCGTCGGCCGGCAGGGCACCGTAGGCCTGCTCGATCCCGCGACGGGAGCGGCGTCGTCGCTTCTCACCGGTCCGGGGGCGACCGCGGTGGATATCGAGAATTCCTTCGCCGTCATCGAAGGTGGCGGCGCCTACGTCGTCACGGGCGCCGAACTCCTGCGGCTCGACGCCGTGGGCGGCCAGCCCTCTGTGACCTGGCGGATCCCCTACGACCGGGGCATCCGGCTCAAGCCGGGGCAGACCAGTCGCGCCTCCGGCACGACGCCGACCGTCTTCGGAGGTGATGGGCGCTACGTGGCGATCACCGACAACGCCGAGCCGCGTATGAATGTCGTGGTTGTGGACACTGCCAACGGCGCCCCGGTGGTGCATTGCACCGTGCCGGTATTCGGTGACGGGGAGAGCGCGACCGACAACTCCCTCATCGCGCTCGGCGACTCGCTCATCGTGGAGAACAACTACGGCTACACGGTCACCGCGGTCACGGGGGGTCACACGACGACGCCGGGTCTCACTCGCATCGACGTCGATGACGCGGGATGCACGGTGGCCTGGGAGTCCACGGACGTGACGATTCCCTCGCTGGTCTCGAAGGGCGTGGCGGCGGATGGTGCGGTGCTGACGTACTCCAAGGAATCGAGCCTGCTGGGAGTCGATGCCTGGTGGTTCACCGCGGTCGATGCGGGAAGCGGTGAGGTTCTTTGGCGGCGCCTCGCCGGCGTCGGCCCCCTGCTCAACAACCATTATGCAGCCGGCTACCTCGGCCCAGATGGCTCCGTCTACGTCGGCACGATCAGTGGGATCGTCGCGATGACGTCAGGGAGCTGAGCGCTCCCAGACCGCTCCCTCGGGTGTGTCGCGCACCTCGATGCCGAGTCCGATGAGGCCGTCGCGGACGACGTCGCTGGTGGCGAAGTCCTTGGTCTCTCGTGCGCGCTGCCGGATGCCCAGGGCTAGGTCGACGAACGGGCCGATCACCTCGGCCTCGTCGCGCAGCCCGGTCTGGGCGGCCGTGGCGAGGTCGACGAGCATGGCGCGCAGCGTCGCCCGTGCGACATCGATGTCATCGCTTTGCAGGGTGTCCCGACTCCAGTCGTGGATGTCCTGCTCCAGGCCGAGTGCCTGCTCAAGGGCAGCATCGGCGTCGGCGGATGCAATCGCGACGTCGAAGGCCTCACGCCGCAGCGCGGCCGACTGTCGAAGGCCCACGGGACCTTCAGTTGCTTCGTCGGCGACCTCGGCGACCACGGTCCGCGAAACGCGCGCGGGTCCGTCTATGCGGCCCTGGAGTGCCGCCCGCATGTCCTCCACGCCCACGCGCTCGCCGGTGCCGACGACGCGCTCGTTGTCGCGGTGACGCAACGTCATGGTGCCGTTGCCGCGGACCTCAGCGACTCCGGCTTCGATGTCGATAACCACCGCCGTGTGCTCGTCGACGCCGAGCACGCCGACGTCGGCAGGAAGGAGAGCCTCGAGCTCCAGGAGCTTCGTCTCGCCCATGTAGCAGAAGCGCGTGTCGTGCCTGCCGCCCTCGCGGTTGTCGTAGTGGGGGATGACGGCGGCGTTCAGTCCGGTCAGGGTGCCGAGCAGGTCCAGGCCCGGGAGCCAGCGCGGCTCCTCGCCGACCTTGTAGATCTCGTAGACGGGGAGCGAGTGGGATCCCAGGGTGACCGCAGCGGCGCTGCCCATGACGAGCGTGCCGCCGCGGTGGACGATCTCGGCCAGGCCGATGGGCATCGGAGTGTCGATCCACTGGCGCAGGGCGTAGGAGGGGCTACCGGGACCGGCGAAGGCCCAGCCGGAGCGGCCGACTCGAGCCAGGGCCCGCTCGCGTGCCGCCGCGGGCTCGTCGCGACGGCGCCAGGAGGCAACGCCGAGATCGGCTCCGACAGAGTCCCGGAAGTACTCGGCGATCTTGTCGGTGAGGTCGTCGGCGTTGGCTTGGAAGCCGAACGGCGTATCGAGCATGGTGAGGTCGCCGCGGGGGACGGAGGCGATCAGCTCGCGGTGCACCTTGACCATCGTGGGCGAGGTTTCACCCGAACCGATGATGACAAGACGAGCGGGCACCCGCCTAGTGTCCTAGACGAGTGCCCGCTCGCATGTCGGGGGATCAGATCGACTGGGCAGGCCCCTCGCCGTAGCGGTTGGGCCCGGGCGTGCTGGGGAGGATCCACAGGATGATGAGGATGATGGCGCCGATGCCGAAGCAGCAGCTGAGGAACCACAGCAGCAGCCACCAGCCGGACTTGTTGGTGTCGTGGAGTCGACGCACAGCGACCGCGATAGTCGGCAGGAGGATCGCAAGCGAAAAGATGCCCGACAGGACCAGGCCGAGCGTCGCGAGCCCCGTCAGGGCGGGCATGGTCGTGGCGGCGCCGTCGGCGCTCATCGACATGTTGATCCAGTCGATGTACCACGGCATCGCGGGGATGAAGAGGATGAGGCTCACGATCGCGGTGAAGAGGTACCACCACCAGAATTCCGAGCGCGAGGCTCGACCCTGGAACGTGACGTAGTTGCCGAAGACATGTTTGACGGACTGACCGAAACTCATCGTGGTGGGGTCCTTTCGCCGAGAAGGTGTCCTGAGCCTAGGGGAGCGGCCCGGCAAAGTCACGGATCAGGTCCGCTAGCGTCGCGCCGTGGATGTAGCGACCGCGGCGGGGATTCTGGATGCCCGAATGGCCGCCGCGTCCGAGGCGCACGCGATCCCTGCCATCTCCTATGGGCTCGTCCTCGCCGGCGAACTCGTGCACGCGCACTCCGTCAGTGACGCAGCGGATGCCCGTGACATCTCAGATCGTGACATCTCAGCCGCCTTCCGCATCGCGTCGATGACCAAGAGCTTTACCGCTGCCACAGTGCTGTGCCTGCGCGATGAGGGGCTGTTGTCGCTGGATACTCCCCTCGCCGACCTCTTGCCCCCTGCGCGCTCGATTGGACTCCCGGCGTCGGCACCGCCCTTGCGCATCGCGCACCTGCTCACGATGACGGGCGGGTTCCCCACTGATGATCCGTGGGGTGATCGCCAAGAGTCGCTGCCGCTCCCGGATTTCGATGCGCTCGTGGCCGCCGGACTCACGTTCTGTCGGCCGCCTGGGCTGGAGTTCGAGTACGCCAACATCGGCTACGCCCTCCTCGGACGCGTGATCGCGCAGGTCACGGGAAGCGACTACCGCGATGTTGTGCGGGAGCGGCTGCTCGATCCACTCGGCATGACGGCATCGACCTTCGATGTCACAGCGACGTCACATCGCGTCGTCGGCAGGCATCCGACGGCGCAGGGACTCATCGACCAGGCGGAGGGACCCTCCGGAGCATTCAGTCCCATGGGCGGGCTGTGGAGCACGGTGGCCGATCTCGCCCGGTGGGTCGGATTCCTGGAGAGCGCATGGGCGGATGCACCCGACACCGGCCCTCTCGCGCGATGGTCGCGCCGCGAGATGCAGCGCCCGCACATCACCGTGGGCCGCGAAGCGGATGGCTCCTTCGATTCCTACGGCCTGGGCCTGCGCGTCTCGGATCACCCGGACCTCGGGCGTTTCGTCCACCACAGCGGTGGCTACCCGGGCTTCGGTTCGCACATGCGCTGGCACCCCGACACTCGCTGGGGGATCGTCGCGCTGGGCAACCGCACCTACGCGCCGATGCGTCCCGTGTGCGCGGAGATCCTGGACGAGATCGTCAGGGACGAGGCACCCGAGGCCGCGCGTGCGCGTGCCGTCGAGCGCCTGTGGCCGCAGACCGAGCGGGCCATGGCCCTGGCGGAGTCGCTCCTCGCGGACTGGGATGACGCGGCCCTCGACGCCATGGCCGCGATGAACCTCGATCTGGACCAGTCGCGAGCGGAACGCCGCGAGGACTGGCAGGCACTTGCCGCGGGCACGGTACGGCGCGATGTCGCAAGCGTGACATCGCGCAGCCCGGCGCACGCGCGGTGGACGGTCGTCACCGATCGCGGACCGGTCGAGTTGGACGTGCTCCTCACGGCCGAGAAGGAGCCACGGATCCAGGCGCTCACGGCTCGCGCCCTGGGCTAGTCACGCCCTCTGCCCCCGAGCACCCCTGCTTCCGGCTGCATCCTGCGTGGGTGCTTGGCTGCTCCCGTAGGGCGTTGTCCTAGTCGACCGCATAGGCCGACCGATCCGAGGAGTGGGAATGGCCTGGGTACTCCTCGTCCTGGCCATCGCCGCCGAGGTCGTGGGGACCTTGTCGCTCAAGGCAAGTGATGGCTTCTCGCGCCTGTGGCCCTCGGTCGCTGTTGTCTTGGGTTATGGCCTTGCCTTCACCCTCCTCGCCTTCGCGCTCAAGACTCTCGATGTCGGCCCGGCGTACGCGCTCTGGGCTGGCCTTGGCACGGTTGGCGCTGCCATCGGCGGTTGGCTGATCTTCAGCGAGCGGATGAATCTGCTCACCATCTCCGGCATCGCCATCGTGATCATTGGTGTCGTCGCGATCACCCTGGGTGAATCCCGGGCGTGACCGAGCACGTCGGGCGTACCGCGCGAAAGGCGACCTAGGCTTTGGCGCAGAAGAACTCGATAGCGATGCCGTCAGGGTCTCGCGCGGTGACGGCCCACCCATAGGGAACAGTCTCGACGGGGCCGCGATCGACGCCGAGTGCGTCGAGTCGGTCAGCCCAGGCGCGCACCTCTTCCTCTGATGCGCACGCAAGGCCGATGTGATCGAGCCCGACGCGCCGCGCGTCGAACGCATCTCCCGCTGCAGTCGCTTCGTGCGCCGTCACGCCGATGACGAGGCCGTCGGGCCAGGCCATCCGGATGCGGTGCCAGCCGTCACCCGCCCGGGTGATGGCCTCCGCTGGTCCGAGGACGCGCTGGTACCACTCGGCCGACTGCTCGGCATCGAGCACCGTCAGGGTGACGTGGTGGACGGTCACGCAGGATCGCCCGGGGCGATTCCCTCGCGGAATGAGCTCGCCGGATAGGTCCCGAGCACACGCAGGTACGCCGTGTAGAACGCGAGCTCTTCGAGTGCTAGCGCTAGGGGTCGCTCATCGGGATGGCCCTCGACGTCGGCGTAGAACTGGGTCGCCGAGAAGGAGCCACCCAGTTGATAGCTCTCCAACTTCGTCATGTTGACGCCGTTGGTGGCGAAGCCACCCATCGCCTTGTAGAGCGCTGCGGGCACGTTGCGCACGCGGAAGACGAACGTCGTGATCACCGGGCCGGAGCCCACCGGGGGTACGGCGACTTCGCGGGCGAGGATGAGGAAGCGCGTGGTGTTGTGATGCTCATCTTCGACATCTCGCGCGAGGACGTCGAGTCCGTAGAGCTCTGCCGCCAGCACGGGGGCCAGCGCCGCGACGGCAGGGTCACCGGCC
>JBMOIL010000062.1:0-13667 GCA_049317345.1 Candidatus Nanopelagicales bacterium | reverse complement strand
GAGATCCTCGGCACGGCGCGGCTGGAGACCTGGGGGTATGCCGACTCCGGGATCACGGGCGATCAGCCCGGGGGGTTCGCCGCAGGCGACATCAGCGATCAGATCACGCGATTGGTGGATCTCATCGAGTCCGAGCAGGCGGACGTGCTGGTGGGCTACGACCCCTCCGGCGGCTACGGCCACCCGGACCACCTGCGGGTGCACGCCGTGGCCCGGGGTGCCTCCGAGCGTGTGCGCGAGCGTCGGCACCTGCGTCATTTCGAGGCAACCCTGCCGCGCGAGCCGATTGCGCGCGCCGTGCGCGCCGCAGCGAGTGTGCGTCTCACACCCCCCGGATTCGACCCTGCTGAATTCGACCGAGCGTGGACACCGGGCCGGCAGATCACCCATCGCGTGGACGTGCGGCCCTACGCCGAGGCAAAGCGCGCGAGCATGGCCGCCCATGCGAGTCAGGCTGCGGCGGATGACTCGACGCGCACGCTTGCGGTGCTCACCAGGCTCCCCGGCCCGGCATACCGCCTGCTGCTCGGCACCGAGTACTACGTCGCCGTTCGTTAAAGCAGGTCGCTCGCCGGCGTGCCGGCGGGCACCCACTCGACGCGGGAGTCTTGGCGGAAGCGGCGCTCCTGGCGCCGGGCGAAGCGGCGCGTGCCGTCGATCGTGTGCTGGCGCGCGGACTCCATGTCGCCCTCCCCCTGCAGCGCCTCGAGCACCTGTCGGTAACCGAGGGCGCCTCCGGCCGTGCGACTCAAGCGCCCGCTCAATCCGCGCACTTCCTCGATAAGACCCAGCTCCCACATGCGATCCACACGCGCGGCGATCCGCGCATCGAGCACCAGTCGATCGCATGACAGGCCGATCCAGCGAGCCTCACGCCAGGGACGCGGCTCGGGAAGTCGAGCGGTGAAGGAGCCTTGGAGTTCGACGACCTCGAGTGCGCGCACGATGCGACGACCGTTGGTCGGCAGGATCGCTGCCGCAGCATCGGGATCGAGGGCGGCCAGGCGCGCATGCATCGCCTCGGGACCCGACTCGACCAAGTCCTCCTCCAGTCGGGCACGCACCTGCGGATCAGTGCCGGGGAAGTCCATCTCGTCCAGGATCGCCTGGACGTAGAGCCACGATCCCCCCACGATCACGACGTCGCGACCCCGACCCTGGATCTCCACCACATGCGCCCGCGCGCGATCGCGGAACTCCACGACACTCACCTCGTGGTCCGGGCTCCACACGTCCACCATGTGGTGGGGTACGCCGCGCCGCTCATCTTGGGGCACCTTCGCCGTGCCGATGTCCATGCCGATGTAGACCTGCATGGAGTCCGCGCTCACGACTTCTGCGCCCATGCGCTCGGCGAGGTCGACGGCGAGATCGGACTTGCCCACCGCGGTCGGGCCGACGACGGCGAGGATCACAGCAGGGTCACCGGACGGGCATGGCTGGCATGGGCAGCACGACACGGTCGTCCGAGGACGTCTGGCTGGTCCGCGCCTCCCATGCATCACCCGCGCGTGTACGTCGCACCTCGATCATGCGGTCGGCCACGAGATGGTGGGGTGCGGCGTAGGTCACCTCGGCGATGACGAGATCACCCGGGCGAGGCTCGCCGAGTAGGGGGTCGCGCGACACGTGGACGAGGCGGTTATCGGCCGCACGGCCCGAGAGGCGCGCGGTCGCACCGTCCTTGCGGCCCTCCCCCTCGGCCACGAGCACCTCCACCTCCCGGCCGACGAAACGCTTGTTCTCTTCCCAGGCAATCTCCTCGACCAGTGCGACGAGGCGCTCGTAGCGCTCCTGCACGACCGCCTTGGGGATTTGGTCGTCCATCGTCGCGGCAGGCGTGCCCGGGCGCGGGGAGTACTGGAAGGTGAAGGCACTCGCGAATCTCGAGGCGCGCACGACATCGAGCGTGCCCTGGAAGTCGTCCTCGGTCTCACCGGGGAAGCCCACGATGATGTCGGTGGTGATGGCTGCCTCGGGCATGGCTGCGCGCACGCGGTCGATGATGCCGAGGTAGCGCTCAGCCCGATACGAGCGCCGCATGGCCTGGAGGATCCGGTCCGAGCCGGACTGCAGGGGCATGTGCAGCTGCGGCATGACATTGGCGGTCTCGGCCATCGCCGCGATGACGTCGTCGGTGAAGTCGCGCGGGTGCGGACTCGTGAAGCGCACGCGCTCGAGGCCCTTGATGTGCCCGCAGGCTCGCAGGAGTTCGGCGAAGGCACTTCGATCACCGAACTCCACGCCGTAGGCGTTGACGTTCTGTCCGAGGAGGGTCACCTCGATCACACCCTCGGCGACCAGCGCCTCCACCTCCGCGAGGATGTCTCCGGCGCGACGGTCCTTCTCCTTGCCACGCAGCGCGGGCACGATGCAGAAGGTGCAGGTGTTGTTGCAGCCGACACTGATCGACACCCAGGCGGCGTACGCCGACTCGCGGCGAGTGGGCAGCGTGGACGGGAAGACCTCGAGACTCTCCAGGATCTCGACCTGGGCCTCCTCCGCGATACGCGCCCGCTCGAGCAGGGCAGGCAGCGAACCGAGGTTGTGCGTGCCGAAGACGACATCGACCCAGGGGGCGCGCCGCACGACCTCGCCACGGTCCTTCTGAGCCAGGCAACCGCCGACGGCGATCTGCATCCCGGGCCTGCTGGCCTTCATTGGGGCGAGGTAGCCGAGGTTGCCGTAGAGACGGTTGTCGGCATTCTCCCGCACGGCGCAGGTATTGAACACCACGAGATCAGGCTCGTCGCCGTCAGCGACGGGCGCATAGCCAGACGCGTCCAGGACCCCGGAGATGCGCTCAGAGTCGTGGGCGTTCATCTGGCACCCGTAGGTGCGCACCTGGTAGGTGCGCTGCCCGGAAACGCCGCTGGGGACCCGATCCACGGGTCCCCAGCGTACGCGCGTGTACTTAGCTGAAGGTGATGCGGCCCTCACCAGCGAGGTTCGCGTACCGGCTCGAGGCCGGAATGGTCGGGAGCCCAGAGACCTTGGGGAAGGCCAGGAGGTACTCAACCAGCGCTTGCTCGTAGGTGGCACCGAACTGCACGGCCTTCTTCTTGGCCAGCGTCGGGTAGTTGTCTCCGCCACCCGCGGTGAAGGAGTTGGTGGTGATGGACACCGTCGGAGCGCCGAGGACTACGGCGCCATCCCGCACCAGCACGACGTCATCCGTGAGGTTGGTCGGCGTGCCCGGATCGTAGGCGAGGTAGCGCACACGCTCACCCGCTGTGGTGATTGCGCCCTCCGTCGTGACCACCTGTGCCGCCTTGCTGCAGTCCGCGATCAGGCGCAACTGCGACACCTGCAGGAACTGACCGCCACCGCCTCCGGTGCACTTGGCGCCGGACAGCCCGGTCGACACGCTGCGTTCGAAGATCTCCTTCATCTCCGCCGCCGAGACATCTGTGACCACCGTCAGGGTGTTGGTGAGGAAGGCGAGCAGGTTGAGCGTGTTGTCGCGGGAGATCGTGCCAGGGGCCTTACCCGTCGTGGGCAGTGTGTCTCCACCTGTCTGGCGGATGCCGCCGCCGTTCTGGATCGCCACCACGAGATTGGTTGCTGAGCGAGGCTTGAGACCCGCGCGGACGGCGTAGCGATCGTAGGAGTCGATGAAGCCGTCGGCGATGAGGTCGCCGCCGTTCGTCTCCACGTTGCGCACACCGGGCGCGGTGCTCGAGCCACGTGCAGTGTTGAGCAGCACGTCCGTCGCCGCGATCGGCACCTTGAGACCGTCCAGGCAGTCCGCGACTGGCTTGATGCGATCTGCCATCAGCTTGTCGGGCACCACGGCATCGGTGAGGCCGAGAGTGGTGGCCGCGCTGCCCACGGGGACGACCCGCCGTGGGTAAGAGGTGCCGAGGTTGTAGTCCGCGAGATTGCCTGCGGAGTCGAAGCTGGCATCGAAGCGCCCCAGGTAGCGGTAGTTGCCGGAGGTCGTCACGATCGGCACGCTCACACCTGCCTTGTCCACGACATTGGTCGGGTAGGTACCGACCGCGGGCGGGTCGCCCGGGAGCAGGACTGCGGGACTATTGGCGAGCTGGTCGTCGCCGCCGCCCGCGACGGCGATGTCAATGCCGCTGAGCAGCTTCACGATTTCCTTGTCGTTGGCCAGGCTCTGCAGGTGGCTGACGAAGATCACCTTGCTCACACCTGCCGACGTCATGGCGTCGACCTGCTTTTGCACGAGGGCCGCCGTGGTTGCGACGTCCGTCGTGGTGACTACCACCGGCGCCGGAGAAGAGATCGTCGGGAGGAGCGGCGTGGTCGCCGAGACGATGCCGAAGCGCTGTCCCGTCACGATGTCCGTGATGATTGCGGCCTTGCCGACGACCCGACCGCTTGCGATCGCGCCGGTGACCACCACCCCGGAGGAGTCGACGAGCCCGGACCACGCCGCATCCGGCGCGAAGTCAAGGTTGCCGCTGATGAAGGGCTGGTCTGGCTGGGAGCCATTCGAGAACCCGAGCACGTAGCGCTTGAGGAAGTCCGCACCGAAGTCGAACTCGTGGTTGCCGAAGACATGCACGTCGTAGGGAAGCAGTCGTTGCGCGACCGCGTCGTAGACGGGCGTCGACTCCGGTGCCGGCGGCAGGCTGCAGGACAGCAGCGAGCTAGCCAGGAAGGAATCACCCGCGTAGACGTTGACGACGGAGTTGCCGACGGAACGGGCCTGCGACACCTCGCGCTGCGTGACGCTGGAGAAGGCCGCCACGCTACCCACCGGCAGGGACAGGGAGCCCACCGTGTTCGTCATCGTGAACAGGCTCGACTCGCCATCGTTGTTATGGAGCAGGGTGAGTTCGGCAGCACCGTCGGGGTTGACCGGCTGCCACATCGTGACCGTGCCCGATACCTCGTTGCTCACCACTACCAGCGGCTTGCCGTTGGGGCTCTTGGAGGCAGGCACGAAGTTGACTGTCTCGGCACCGGCATCGGGGGCCGCCCCCTGCAGGAAGTCCCGCGTGTTGAGGTACTGCAGGAGCTGGCCGCGCTTGGGATTCGACACATCGAAGATCGCCAGACCGCCGATGCGCTCGAGAGCGACGAACGCGTAGGTCTTGCTGCCGATCGCGCCCACAGCCACGCCCTCGGGCTCAGGCCCCTTGTTGTCACTGCGGTTGTCGAAGGCGACCTCGTCGTTGGACGAGTTGAAGTAGCGGGGAAGCCGTGCAGCGGACACACCCTCGAGTGCATCGCCTGAATCCCACATCTGAGTGCCACCGGGTCCCCAGATGCTGATGGAGCGCCCACCGAAGGCCAGGATCTCGTCGTAGTAGCCACGGGACTTCCGCGCACCCTCGAGGGTCACGGTCAATCTGCCCAGGTTTTCGCTCTTCTTGAGGCTGGGGATGTTGGCGAAGAGTGAGGGGTTGAGCTTGAGCGCCTCATCGCTGACGCGGATCTCCTCAGCGAAGCCTTCGTAGTCGCGCGCGTCACCCTCATTGGCGGAGATGATGTAGGACTGTCCGCCGACCACGTAGGAGGCGATGGCGTCGGGCATGTACATGCCACGCACGGGCCACTTGCGCACATTGACGCGACCGTCGCGATCAGAGGCGTCCAGACCCATGCCAGCAAGGTTGTGGTTCTTCGTGCCGAGGGCCGTGATGCTCGTGACCACTCCGCGCGTGAGATCAACAGTCCCGAGGGCGTTGTTCTCCTGGAAGGTGACCCACGCACGCGAGAGGTCGGCAGGGTCGAACGCGACGTACTCGGGCTCGAGATCCTGGGCGACGGTGGCACCCGGGCCGAAGATGCGAACTCCGGCCTTGCGCAGAGCGCTCGCCTGGGAGTTGAACGACGTGAGGTTGACCTGCTTGACGGCACCGCTCGCGCCCTGAGCAAAGCGATCGACGTCAATCCAGGTGAGCGATCCCTCCGGGTCCACGCAGCCGTCGCCGTAGCAGCTTGGCTCGCCCTCGTTGGCGGCGAGGATCAGCCGGCCATCGGGGCTGAAGGCCACCATGTCCGGGAGGGCCCCGGCTTGAGCCTGGCGGACAACGGAGAAGCCCTTCCCGGTCCAGCGAAGGAGGACGATAGCGCCCGGGCTCGTGCTGGGGTCGGCCTGCAGGGCTGCCACGACGTAGTTACCGTGAGCAGCGACGGAGTTGATGTCCGCGCCGAATCCCGACAGGTCGATACGGGGCCCGCGCTGGGGGTTGGCCGGGTCGGAGATGTCGAAGCGGCGAACACCCGGCTCGACGGACCCGCCGAAGACCTCGCGATCGATCACGAAGAGCGACGAGCCCGAGACCGCTGCCACCTCCGCGTCGGTCTCCAGGCCGTCATCGACGCCAAGGGTTGCGCGACCGACAAACCCGAAGGTTGCCGCTCCGCCAGCCCGCGACTGGCTCACAGGCGTCTCGGCAGCCGCCGGGGCGCTGCTCGAAACCGCTTGTTCAGCGAGTGTCGGTGCGGCCCCCCAGGCAAGAAGGCCGGCAGTCAGGGCGGACACGGATGCAATCAGGACCGTACGGCGCATCGAAACCTCCGGGTAGGTGAACGACCACACCGAATCGGACCCGGGTTAAGAATGGACAAACACCAGGATGCTGAGCCTTGACGTCCGGCTGACATTTCGTCAACTGCAGGCAATCGGTTGCACCAGGGGCGAGCTGTCGCACCAAGGGCAAGCGCCGTCACCTCCGTCACAGCACTCTCATGCCCGGCACACGTGCGCACGCTCAGCCAGCTCCGACGCTCCCGGCCTATCCCGCGCACGTGTCAAGACGGCGTTTCGTTCACCTACACGCCGACGGGTTGGCGGTCCCCGATCGCATCGGGGTCCGCCTCATCGAGCGGCTCGTCCTCGATGATCTCGTCGCCGCCCTCCTCCACGGAGACCTTCGGCAGGGCATTGGCGAGCCAGGCGGGCATCCACCAGTTGGCCTTGCCGAACATGGTCATGAGGGAGGGAACGAGAACCAGTCGAACGATGAACGCGTCGATGATGACAGCGGAGGCTAGCGCGATGCCGAAGAGCTTGATCGTGCCATCGGGTGACGGGACGAAGGCGAGGAACACACTCGACATGATTGCCGCAGCGATGACGACCACCTTGCCCGAGCCGGCCAGACCGCGGCGGACCGCTGCTCCATTGTCCTTTGTGCGCTCCCACTCCTCCTGCATGCGCGACACCAGGAAGACCTGGTAGTCCATGGAGAGGCCGAAGAGGATGGCGAAGACCATCACGGGCAGGAAGGGGAAGATGGGACCCGTCGCTGTCACGCCGAGCGGGCCTGCGAGCCAGCCCCACTGGAAGACCGCCACGGTGATGCCCATGGCCGCGCCGAAGCTGAGCAAACTCGTGATCGCCGCCGTGAGCGGCACGAGAAGCGATCGGAAGAGCACCATGAGTGCCAGGAAGCCCAGGAGCACGACGATGCCGAGGAAGAGAGGCAGGACGTCGATGAGCACCTGGGTGAAGTCCTGCGTCACGGCCTGCGCTCCACCGACGTACATTGTCGCGCCTGTGTCTGCCTCGACGAGCGGAGCGGTCTCGGTCCTGAGCCTGTCGAGGAGCTCACTCGTGGCGATGTCCTGGGGTGCCGTCTCCGGCGTGATGAGGATTGACGTGACGATGCCATTGTCACTGAAGGCGGTCGGGTTGACGGCATAGAGCGGCAGCATCTGCTCGTTGGGGAGCGTCGAGGCAACCCCGGGAGTCTCGTTGATGATGCGCACGGTCTCGCCGAGTGCGTCGAGGTCGCGCGGGATCGGGAGGTTGACCGCCGCGAAGAATGGCCCGTTGACGCCCGGACCGAAGCCCTCGCTCATGAGGTCGTAGGCGATGCGCGCGGTGTTGGTCTCGGGCTTGCCGCCATCGTCGGCGAAGCCCAGGCGCAAACCCAGGGTGGGCAGCGCCAGCACGATGACGACGCCGAGTGCCAGGATCGTGGGGATGATCGGGCGCCGCTGCAGTAGGCGGGCGTACGCCAGGAAGCGACGACCCTCGGGATGCTTGGTGCCGTCGGCCTTGGACTTGCGCGCCCAGGGCATGCGCAGCGCCAGGGCCTTGGTCCCCAGGAGCGAGAGCAGCGCGGGAAGCAGCCACAGCGCGGCCAGCATGACCGAGAGCACCGTTACGGCCGCCGCAACGGCGAGGCCATTGAAGAAGTTGATGCGAAGGACGAAGAGGCCGAGCAGCGCGATGATGACGGTGAGTCCGGCGAACTGCACCGCGCGTCCGGCGGTGCCGACGGCCTCGTAGGCGGCACGGGTCTTGTCGTGGCCAGCCAGGAGCGCCTGCCGATACCGGTTGAGCACAAAGAGTGCGTAGTCGATACCCACACCGAGGCCGATCATCGCGGCCAGCGTGGGCGCGAAGGTCGCCACGTCGAGGAAACGCGCGACGAGGAGGATGAGCATCTGGCCCACCGCGAGACCCAGCAGCGCGACGATGATCGGCATGCCTGCGGCGACGATCGAGCCGAACGCAATGAGCAGGATGATGATGGCGACGAGGATGCCGATCGCCTCGCTCGAAGGCGGTGCGGAATTGGCGAACTCCAGCACCTGCCCGCTCGCCCCTACGGCAAGCTCCGGCGAGTTAGCCGCCTTGACTGCGGCAACGATCGCGTTGGCGTCAGCTCCGGAGATCTCTGCGCCATTGCCGCCGAGGCTCACGCGCGCGAACGCAACGGAACCGTCCGCGCTGATCGGTGAGGTCGCCTTGGCGGTCGCCTCCAACGCCGGGCCGAGCTGCTCGGCGAGGAAGTCAGGGAGTGGCTCGTCTCCCCCGGCGTCGGGGCAGTCGCGGCCGAACGGATCGCCGTAGGGGTTGGACACGCAGGTCACGGATTCCAGCGCAGCGATCTCCTCGAGCACCGGCGTGATCTCTTCGGCCACGACCGGATCGGTGACGCTGCCGCTCGCCGGCGACCACACGATCCGCACCGCCGCCTCGCCTGAGCCACTCGGCGGCAGCGTGGACAGCATCTCAGTCGCTGTCGTGGACTCGGTGTCAGGGAGGGAGAAGGAGTCGTTGAACTCCCCGCGCAGTTGAGTGCCGAGGCCGAATACCGCCGCCATGGCGATGAACCAGGCCACGAGGGCCAGGACAGGCTTGCGGACGGCCCACCGAGACAGGGCACCCATGTGCGATCTCCTTCTTAGGTTGTGCAAAACGACGAAGGCCACGCTACGTTATGTGTGTGACACACGCAAATGAGGCTGCTCGGGCCCTCTCAGTGGCCCAGGTGGACCACGCCATGCAGGGCATGCGCCGCCTGGTCACCCGACCCCCGAGCGCCTCGGTCCCCATGCCCGGCCTGGGGCGGCCGGTCGACCTGTCCAAGGTATTGGCCTGCGAGGCCGTCGCCGAGCTGTCGCGAGGGGGTCCGGTCACGATCACTGACCTGTCAACGGCCATGCATCTCGAGCGCTCCACCGTGAGTCGCATCGTCGGCGAAGCGGAGGCCGAGGGACTGGTCGAGCGCAGCACCCACCCTGATGACGGGCGCATGGTCACTGTCACGGTGACTCCCCTGGGCCAGCAGGTAGTGGACTTCGTGCAGGGTCTGCGTGTGGGCTACCTGCGGCACGCCACCGATGTATTCAGCGATGCGGAGATTCAGACGCTGGCGGAGCTTCTGGGCCGCCTTGCGGAATCGATGCTCGGGTCATTCGAGCCGTGGCTGCACGGAGTGATGGGCAGCGCGGGCGCTCAGACGACGGGCATGTCCCCGGGTTCGGACGACACGACCTCGCGCACGACGGAGCTGGCAAGCCCTGCGTCGTAACCGCGGCGGGTCAGTGCTCCCATGAGTCGGCGGACCTGGGTGGCATAGGGCAAGTTCATGACCTGCGGGTAGCGGGACCGAGCCAGTTCGTAGGCGCGAGCGCGCTCCTGATCGGGGTCGATCGGATCCAGTGCCTCTGCGATGACGTCATCGGCGACGCCCTTGCGTCGCAATTCCTGCGCGACAGCGCGTTTGCCGAGGCCGCGGGTGCCGTGCCGCGATCTCACCCAACCGTTGGCATACGCGAGATCATCGATGAGCCCCACCTCGGTGAAGCGATCAAGGACCGCGCACGCCACGTCATCGGGGATACCGCGCTGGGCGAGGTAGCGCGCTAACTCGACGCGCGTCCGGGGTGCCGCGTCGAGCCGGCGAAGCACCAGGATCCGAGCGACGTTCTCCGGATCGGAAGGTGCCTCACCGGGCTCGGCGGGCGGAGGCGGGCGGAAGGCTGTGCTCACGTCACTCGATCGTGAGAACTAGTCGTCGATCGGAACGACATTGATGGGAGCGTCGATATCGACGGGGAGGTCGACATTGACGGGTTGGTCGGCGGGCTCATCCACCTGTGCGCCGACTCCGTAGGTCTCCTTGATGCGCTTCTCGATCTCGTTGGACAGATCAGGGTTGTCGCGCAGGAAGGCACGCGAATTCTCCTTGCCCTGGCCGAGCTGATCGCCCTCGTAGGTGTACCAGGCCCCGGACTTCTTGACGATGCCCGCATCGACGCCCATGTCGATCAAGCTGCCCTCGCGGGAGATGCCCTCGCCGTAGAGGATGTCGAACTCGGCCTGCTTGAAGGGCGGGGCCATCTTGTTCTTGACGACCTTGACGCGCGTGCGGTTGCCTACGGCCTCCGTGCCGCCCTTGAGCGTCTCAATGCGACGGATGTCCAAGCGCACGGAGGAGTAGAACTTCAGCGCCTTGCCACCCGTGGTGGTCTCGGGCGAGCCGAACATGACGCCGATCTTCTCGCGCAGCTGGTTGATGAAGATCGCGGTCGTGCCGGTCTGGCTGAGCGCACCGGCCATCTTGCGCAGGGCCTGGCTCATGAGGCGCGCCTGCAGGCCGACGTGGCTGTCGCCCATCTCACCCTCGATCTCGGCGCGCGGCACGAGTGCGGCGACGGAGTCGATGACGATGAGGTCAACGGCGCCGGATCGCACGAGGGTGTCGGCGATCTCCAGGGCCTGCTCGCCCGTGTCTGGCTGGGACACATAGAGGCTGTCGAGGTCGACGCCCAGGCCAGCGGCGTACGTCGGGTCAAGCGCATGCTCGGCGTCGATGATGGCCGCAATGCCGCCGGCCTTTTGGACGTTGGCGATCGCGTGGAGAGCAAGCGTGGTCTTGCCGGAGCTCTCCGGGCCGTAGATCTCGACAATGCGCCCACGCGGCAGGCCGCCGATGCCAAGGGCGATGTCGAGTGCGATCGATCCGGTCGGGATGACCTCGACGGGGGCGCGGCCTTGCTCGCCGAGTCGCATGACCGAGCCCTTGCCGAACTGGCGCTCGATCTGGGCGAGGGCGGCGTCGAGGGCCTTCTCGCGGTCACTGCTGGCGACAGCAGTGGGGTTGGGGATGTGCGCCTTGGCGGCCATGGTCTCTCCTTCGTTCACCGCCGGGGACCCGGCGTCTCGTGGTCTGTGGTGGAGTGACCGTAGGACGGGGGTCCGACAGTGACTCCTGACGCCGGTGGATCTGTGGAGAGTGGCGCCACGGCTCACATTAGGACGAACAGGTGTTCGAACTAGGGCGACACGCCGGACATCGAAACGCAGCCCTCCCTCATGCGCCCGGACCATACACCACGTTGGTGTATGGTCGTCCACATGTCGCGGACCAATATCGACATCGACGATGAGCTCGTTCACCGTGTGATGGTGCGCTATCACCTGACCACGAAGCGTGAGGCCGTCGACTACGCCCTGCGCAGCCTCGTTGGGAGTCCGATGTCCACGGAGGAGATCCTCGCCATGGCCGGATCCATCCCGGATTTCGAGGTCCCGCCGGATGACGATGACGATGACTACCTACCTGGCTGACTCGTCAGTCTGGATCGACTTCCTCCAGCGGCCTGCCGCTCGCTTGAATGGCTTCATCCGTGACGAAGAGGTCGCGCACAGCGAGCCCGTGATGATGGAGGTCCTCTCCGGTGCACGTGAGCGAGCTGAGATCGAGCGAGTGCAACGCATGCTCCTTGGCACGCCACTGCTGCAGTTCGACAGTGCATCCGACTTCGGCGCTGCTACCGAATTGCGCCGGTCCGCGCTGAGTCAACGGCTGCGCGTCGGCCTCGTCGACTGCATGATTTTGGCCGTCGCGGGTAGGCACGGCGTACCGCTGCTCACACTCGATCGCGGCCAGGCAGCATTGGCCCAATCTCACGGAATCCCCGTGACGTTACCCGTCGATTGACGAGTCCTAGCCCCTTACACCTTGACGACTGCCTTGCGCCACGCCATCACCAGCAGTGCCAGGCCGACCACCGGAATCGCCGCCACCGCGCACAGCACCCCGTAGGAGCTAAACGCGACCACGAGCCCGGCGACCGCTCCCCCGATAGCGCCGGCGACATTCATCACCAGGTCCGACAGGCCCTGCACCGACGGACGCTCAACCGCACCTACGTCGTCGACGAGCAGGGTCGATCCCGCGATGAGGGTGCATGACCAGCCGAGCCCGAGCAGGAAGAGGCCTACGCCGAGCAGCCACACATCGTCTCCTGCCGCGAACCCGGACAGCGCACACGAGACGAGCAGGATCACCACGCCCGTGACGATGATGGGAATGCGACCGAATCGATCGACACCCCAACCGACGACTGGCGAGAGGGCGTACATCCCTGCCACGTGCACGCTGATGACCAGGCCGATAAGTGTGAGCGTCACGTCGACATGCGCCATGTGGATGGGCGTCATCACCATCACCATGACCATCGCGACATGGCCGATTGCGATGGCGCTCATGCCGAGCAATGCCCCGCGATTGCCTCTCAGGTGGACGATGCCGTCGCGCAGCCGCGGCTTGACGAATTCGCGCTGCGCCTCGGCGTCCTGCTGGGCGCGCATCTGGGCCGCGAGGATGTAGGGATCAGGGCGCAGGAAGAGGAGCAGCACCAGGACGGCGATCACCAGCGTGACGGCCGTGATGACATAGGGACCAGCCAGCTCTGGCAGGCCGAGCGATAGCCCCAGCCACCCCGCTGGCTGGAGGAGATTGGGACCGAGCACGGCGCCGATGGTCGCTGCCCACACGACGTAGGAGAGCTGACGCCCGCGCTTGTCATCCTGTGCAAGGTCGACGGCGGCGTAGCGGGCTTGATAGCCCGATGCGGAGGCGACGCCGACGAGGAGGCAGCCGAGGAGGACGAGCACGATGTTGAGCCACAGTGCTCCCGCAATGACGACGAGCGCACCGACCGCACCCAGGCCGTAGCCGAGCGTCAGCGAGGCGCGTCGCCCCTTGGACAACGCGACCCGCGCTAGTGGCAGGGCGAGGAGTGCCGCGCCCAGCACGCCGAACGTCTGCGCGAGCCCGGCCATCGCCTCGCTGCCCGACACCGATGCGGCGATAAGCGACCCCGCCGCGACGGATCCGGCGATCGCGATGCCGCCGAAGACCTGGCTGATAGACAGCACACCGACGGTGCGGCGTTGGATCGCCGGGATGTCGATCTCAGGCGTGGTGGCGGTCATCGTGACGGACGCTAGACCATGGGTGTCAACGCAGGAGCGAGGGCACGTCGACGACCCCGCACACGGCCTCCCAGATCTCGCGCGTCTCGATGCCCGCGGCGATAGCTTGCTCGGCCGTGCGCCCATCGAGTGCCGAGAGGGAGTAGTCACGCGCCCAGGAGCGGGCGTAGTCCGGCCCGAAGAGGGCGTCCATCCGCTCCCAGAAGTCCGTTAACCGCACGGG
>JBMOIL010000061.1:0-13712 GCA_049317345.1 Candidatus Nanopelagicales bacterium | reverse complement strand
CTCGAGTGTGACCTTCTTGACGGCGCCGTCGGCATGCTCGACGAGCACGAGGATCTCTGACATCTCCCAGGCCTCCTAGATGAACTTCTGCTCGGACAGGTAATTGGCGATGCGTACGCCGCCTTCGCCATCATCGGCGACGACCATGCCCGCGGCCTTCGGCGGCCGCGCGGCGAACTCATCGACGACGCTCCAGGCAGCACCCAGGCCGACTGCTGAGGGCTCGAGGCCGATGTCGGAGACGCTCAGCGTCTCGACCGGCTTCTTCTTCGCGGCCATGATGCCCTTGAAGGACGGGTAGCGGGGCTCGTTGATCTTCTCGACCACGGAGACGACTGCGGGAAGGCTTGCCTCGACCGTGTCGTAGCCGTAGTCGGTCTGGCGCTCGATGCGCACGGCGGCGCCGTCGATCTCGACCTTCTGCGCGAAGGTGACCTGGGGCAGGCCGAGGCGCTCGGCGACCATGGCGGGCACCACGCTCATGCGAGCATCCGTCGACTCGGAGCCGAAGACGATGAGATCGAATCCACGCCCTTCGAGGACCTTGGCCAGGGCAGCGGAGGTCGCGATGGCATCGGAGCCGTGGAGGGAATCGTCGACCAGGTGAATGCCGGCGTCAGCGCCCATGCTCAGGGCCTTGCGGATCGTCTCGGCAGCGCGCTCCGGTCCCATCGACACGACAACCACCTCACCGCCCGATGCCTCGGCGATCTTCAGGCACTCCTCGACGGCGTACTCGTCGAGCTCGTTGAGAACTCCCTCGGCTGACTCGCGGTCGAGGGTGGAGTCAGAAGCCTGAAGCTTCTTCTCGGCCCAGGTGTCGGGAACCTGCTTGACGCAGACGGCGATCTTCACGATTACTCCTCACGGAATCGGACGTGGTCGCCATGTTACTCGCGAGTATCCCCGACGGCGCGGCGAGATCCCCCCGCCGAGCCAGGCCCGACCCCATGCGGCACTCTGGCCCCGTGGACGAGGCGAGCCTGGTGGCCACCGGCGAGCGCACGGCGCCCGGTTTGCCCGACGAGGAGTACTGGTTCGCCCGCCATGAGGCCGCCTACCGATGGGTCTCCGATCGGCTGACCGCGCCCGGCGTCGTCGTGGACGCGGGTGCCGGAGAGGGCTACGGGGCGGCAGCACTGCCCACCCTCGGACCGGCGATCGCGCTGGAGTACGACGACACCGCGTGCACGCACATGCGACGCGCATATCCGCACATCGCGGTGGTGCGAGCGAATCTCGTCGCACTGCCCCTTCGCTCTGCACGCGTCGACACCATCACCTGCCTCCAGGTGGTCGAGCATCTATGGGATCTGCGGGGCTTCCTACGCGAGTGCCATCGCGCCTTGCGCCCCGGCGGAGATCTCATCGTCACCACTCCGCAGCGCCTCACCTTCTCTCCGGGGCTAGGACGGGGCGAGAAGCCCGTCAACCCCTTCCACGTGGAGGAGTTCGACGGCGCGCAGTTGCGCGACCTGCTCGCGGACGCCGGCTTCGACGAGGTCGAGATGCGCGGCCTCCACCACGGTCCGCACCTCACCGACTGGGAGGCCACGCAAGGCTCCATCGTCGCGGCTCAGGTGAACGCCGCCATGACCGGTGACTGGCCGCCGCATTTGCGCGAGGCGGTCCGACAGGTCAGGGTCGACGACTTCGTCATCGACCCGGACCCTTACCCCGCGGACAGCGTGCACATCGCTCGCGCGCAGGATCTCGTCGCTATCGGGCGGGTAAGCCCGACAGGGGCGGCTTCGCCGACCCGCCGGGCCGCCCCATGAGCGCCCCCGTGGGGCGCTTCGCGCTCGTCCTCCACACGCACCTGCCCTGGGTGGCCCACCACGGCACGTGGCCGGTCGGCGAAGAATGGCTGCACCAGGCGTGGGCGACGTCGTACCAGCCGCTCTTCGCGCTGCTGCGCCGCCGCGCGGCGCTCGGTCACCGGCGGCAACTCACCCTCGGCGTCACGCCCATCGTCGCTGCGCAATGGGACGCCCCATGCATGGTCCGCGCGCACCACACATGGCTCGCCTACTGGCAGACACGTGCCGCAGGCATGGCATCGGCATCCCAGACAGAGCGCCAACACGTCGGGCAGCGCGAGTACGCCGAGGCGACCCGCACACTCGCTGATTTCGACGCGCACTGGAGCGCGGGGGGCTCCGCCGCGCTACGCACGCTCGTCGACGCCGGCACGGTCGAGATGCTCGGCGGCCCGCTCACCCACACCTTCACTCCGCTCATCCCTCCGCGCCTCGCGGTGGCCAGCATGGCCGCCGGACTCGAGGACTCGGTGCGTCGCATCGGGCACAGGCCCCGTGGGGCGTGGACACCCGAGTGCGCTTGGGAGCCGGGGATGGAGCAGGTCTTCACCCGCTCGGGGGTGGAGCACGTCGTGCTCGATGGCCCGAGCCTGCTCGGTGCGGGAGCGACGACCAGCGGGGCCTGGCTTCTCGGCGACAGCGACGTCCGGGTACTCGGACGCGACCTCGATGTCACTTATCGCGTGTGGTCACCGAAGCGGGGCTACCCCGGCGATCGCTGGTATCGCGACTTCCACACCTTCGACCATGAGTGGGGATTCCGCCCGGCACGCGTCACCGGCCATCATGTGGAGCCGCACGAGAAGGCCCCTTACGACCCGCTCGCTGCGCGCGCCCGTGTCGAGCACGATGCTCAGGACTTCGTCGACGTGGCGCGCAACAGGCTCATCGATCTTGCTTCTGCGCCGGACACGATCGGCACGCCCCACGTGGTGGCTGCCTTCGACACGGAACTCTTCGGCCACTGGTGGCACGAGGGTCCCGCGTGGCTCGAACGCGTGCTGGACCTCCTGCCGGCTGCGGGCGTGGAGATCGTCACCCTCGCCGACCTCGCCGACGATCCCGTCGGGCGTGTGCACCCTGGTCCGGGCTCCTGGGGACTGGGCAAGGACTGGCATGTGTGGACGGGCCCGCAAGACATCGCCGACCGCCAGGGATCACTGGCCAAGGAGACGCTCGCCGTGCTGGATGCCACGCACCCTCGGAACCAGCGCTCGCAAGCGCACGATCAGCTTGTCCGCGAACTGCTGCTGGCGCTCTCCAGTGACTGGGCCTTCATGGTCAGTCACGACACAGCCGCCGACTACGCGCGGTCACGATTCGACGGCCACGCCCGCGCCACCGGTGCACTCGTCCACGCCCTGCGTGAGGGCCGTCTCGATGACGCACGGCAGTACGCCGCACGCGACGCGGAGCGCGATCATCCCTTCGGTGCACTTGACTCGCGGTCCTTCCTCAGACAGGACCTCACCGACTAGCCCTATGCTCAACCGATGCGCGTGCTGCACGTGTCGTGGGAGTACCCCCCGATCGTCTACGGCGGCCTTGGGCGTCACGTCCAGGCGCTCACGCGCGCGCAGGCCGAGCGCGGCGACGACGTCACCGTCCTCACCCAGACTGCCCATCGCGAACCATCGGTCGAGGAGGTCGACGGCATCCGGGTGATCCGAGCTCCACATGATCCGCCCGATGTGCCCCTCAGCGAGGAGACCTTGCTGGCCTGGGTGATGGGCATGGAGACCGGCATGATCCGCACAGGTGCCACCTCGGGCCCGGTCGACGTCGTGCACGCGCATGACTGGGTCACGTCCCATGCAGCGATCGCCCTACGCGAGATCATCGGTGCGCGCGCCCTCGTCGCCACCATTCATGCGACGGAGGCGGGCCGGCACCAGGGGTGGCTTCCCGGCCCCCTCTCCGATGCGGTCCACTCCATCGAGCACTGGCTGGTGCACGAGGCCGACCGGGTCATCACGTGCTCCCAGCACATGCGGCGCGAGGTGGAGCAGCTCTTTGCCGCGCCCTCCGACCGCGTCAGCGTCATCTCGAATGGCATCGACCTGCAAAGGTGGCGCGCTACGCGCGCAGGAGTCGCACGAGCGCGCGACGCGCACGCGCCCACCGGACCCCTGGTGGTCTTCGTCGGACGCCTGGAGTGGGAGAAGGGAGCCCACACGCTCATCGAGGCACTACCGCGCCTTCGCCGGCGACTCCCCGGTTTGCGCGCGGTCATCGCCGGGCGCGGTGGTCACGCCGACGAGCTCGAGCAGCAGGTGCGCGCACGTCGATTGAGTCGAGCCGTCGACTTCGTTGGCTGGCTTCCCGATGCGGAGCTCCACGGCCTCATCGCGGCTGCGGATGTCCTCGTGGTGCCGAGCCTCTACGAGCCCTTCGGTCTCGTCGCACTCGAGGGCGCTGCCCTTGGTGCACCGCTCGTGGTGGCTCGCACCGGCGGTCTCGCCGAATTCGTCGAGGATGGAGAGACCGGGAGGGTCTTCGAGCCCGGGGACGCCTCGGGCCTCGCGGATGTCGTCACGGCGGCGATCCGCGATCCGGAGGGTTCCCGGCGGATGGCCGAGGCGGCGCGGTCCTCACTGCGCGATGCCTACGGATGGTCCTTGGTCGCCGCTCAGACCGCCGACGCGTACGACCACGCCCTCGCGGAGTCACACCCGCGCCTCTCCGTGCCACCCGCGCGCCTGGCGGGGCGCTCGGTCAATCTCCTGAGGTCGTAGCCGCGTCGATCGCCGCATTGCGATCAGCTGCCACGGCCGTCTTGCGCGCGATATCGGTAAGGGCCTCGCGACGCTGTACCTGCGCGGCGTAGACCTCGCGTCGATCCTTGAGCACTCGGGCCGGGATGCCACCGATGATGGCGTAGTCCGGGATGTCTCCGCGCACCACGGCATGTGCCGCTACGACGCAGCCGCGGCCGATCGTCGTGCCGCGCAGGACCGATGCCTTCGCCCCGATCCACACGTCCGGGCCGATGCGGACCGGAGACTTCACGATGCCCTGGTCCTTGATGGGCACGTGAACATCGTCGGTCACATGATCGAAGTCGCAGACGTAGACCCAGTCCGCGACGATCGTGCCCTCCCCGAACTCGACGTCGATGAAGCAGTTGATCGTGTTGTCCCGGCCGAAGACGCACTTGTCTCCCACGCGCATAGTGCCCTCGTGGCAGCGCAGCCTGTTTTCGTCGCCAATGTGGACCCAGCGACCGAGGATGAGGCGGCCGTAGCCGCGGCGCGCGTAGACCTCCACTCGGCGACCCAGGAAGACGAAGCCCTCGGTGACGATGTGCGGGTTGCGCAGCCGGAAGATCATGAAGCGCCAGTAGCGCACGAGGTACCACCACGACCACGCGCGATTGCGCACGATCCAGCGCAAGGAGGCGACGGTGAGGAACCTCGCCTGCCGAGGATCGCGCTCGCGAGTCAGGGCCGGACTCCGGTGACGCTCACGTTGTAGAAGAACTCGTCAGGGACCACGCGCGCGAGCGCGCGACGGTCGACCGCATCCAGCGCCATCCAGGTGCGGTAGGCGAACATGGCCCACCCAAATCCCAGCGATCCGGGCTTGACGGCCGCCTCGAGGGTCCGCACCGGCCACCCGAACCACGAGGCGGTGAGCTCCTCGGTCACGGTCTCCACGTCGACGGCTCCCGCTCGCAAGGCCAGACGGGATAGCTCGTCAGGATCGAAGGTGTGCAGGTCCACCACCGATTCGAGTCGCGCCTCCTCCGACGACTGGGCCAGTTCCTCGCTTGTGCGCGCGAAGCGCTCGCGCAGACCCGGGAGACGGGTGACTTTGCCCGTCGCCCACCAGGTGAGGGTGGACAGGCGTCGCGCGATGAGGTCTCCCCGTTGCGTGGGCTCGCCGCAGAAGACGAATCGACCACCGGGTCGCAGCACGCGCAGGATCTCGCGGAAGGCCAGGTCCAGGTCGGGGATGTGGTGCAGCACAGCGTGGCCGATGACGAGGTCGAACTCACCATCCGCGAAGGGAAGGGCCTCGGCGTCGGCCGCCTGGCCCGTGACGTCGAGGCCGAGGGTGCGGCCATTGCGCACCGCCACGTCCACCATGCCCTGGCTGATGTCGGTGACGACTGCGGACTGGGCGAGACCCGCCTGCATGAGATTGAGAGTGAAGAAGCCGGTGCCGGCGCCGATCTCGAGCATGCGCTGGGCGGGCCATCCCCCATCACCTGCAATGTGCACGTAGCGATCGCGCGCGTAAGAGATGCAGCGCTCGTCGTAGGAGATGCTCCACTTCTCGTCGTAAGTGGAGGCCTCCCAGTCGTGGTAGACGATGTTGGCCACCTTGGGATCCGCCCAGGCTTCCCGCATGCGTGATTCGTCGACGCTCATGATCCGGTGAACTCCGCCTGCCCGGGACCCTTCTCAATGAAGGTCCGCATGCCGATCTCGCGATCCTGAGTGCCGAAGAGGCTGGCGAAGTGGACCCGCTCGATCTCGAGACCGTCTTCGATATCGGTCTCCATGCCACGGGCGATCGCCACCTTGGCGGCCTGCATCGCCAGGCGCGGGCCCCGGCCCAACTGTCGGGCCCACGCGAAGGCCTCGTCGTAGACCGACTCCGGAGCGACGACGCGGTCGACGAGCCCCATCGCCCGCGCTTCGTCGGCGCCGACGAAGCGACCACTGAGGATGAGGTCCTTGGCGCGCGAGATGCCGACGAGTCTCGGCAGCCGCTGAGTGCCCCCGGCCCCCGGGATGATGCCCAGCAGAATTTCCGGCTGCCCGAACTTGGCGTTGTCGCCGGCCACACGGAAGTCACAGCACATGGCGAGCTCGCATCCACCACCGAGAGCGAAACCTGTCACGGCAGCAATCGTCGGCTGCGGGATCCGCTCAATAGCGGTGAAGGCATCCTGCAGGCCGCGGGTGCGCTCGAGGGCTTCCGAGAGCGACCAATCGGCCATCTCCTTGACGTCGGCACCGGCTGCGAAGACCTTGGGGCCTCCATAGACAACCACGGCATCCACGTCCCGGCGCACCGCCACCTCACGAGCAGCGTCGCGCAGGCCCTCCTGGATGCGGATCGACAGGGCATTCATGGGGGGTCGCTCGAAGCGGATCGTGGCAATGCCTTCGACCACGTCGATGGTGACCTCGTCGGCCATGACTACTTCCCATCCCCTCATGCACGTGCCGGCGCGTGCGTCATCCCACCCGGCGTCGCTGCAGCCTAGTAGCGTGGCTCGGGTCGCCCGCCGGAGAGCCGGGTGACGAAGGCGACGACAGCCGGGACCAGAGGGGCGTATGCAGCCGACGATCGACGGGGCCGGGACCTGGGATCCTCTGGGCCTGACCCTTGACGCCACCGGGGCTAACGTCGCCCTGTGGGCGCCCGGCGCGACGGCGGTGGACCTGTGCCTGTTCGACGACTCGGGTCGCGAGCAGCGGATCCGCCTTCCCGAGCAGACCTTCGGGGTGTTCCACGGACACGTCTCGGGCATCGCACCGGGGGCGGCGTACGGCTTCCGCGTGGACGGTCCCTGGGACCCCCAGAGCGGCGCGCGCTGGAACCCCTCCAAGTTGCTCATGGATCCCTACGCACGTGCGCTCGACGGCGACTTCCGACTCGACCCCGCGGTCTACGGACACGCGGGTGACGACGATCTCGTGCGCAATGACGCCGACTCCGCCCCCTTCGTGCCGCGCAGCATCGCCGTCGCGGCCTCCTTCGATTGGTACGACGACCGTGCACCGCAGACGCCGTGGACCGACACCGTCATCTACGAAACCCACGTGCGCGGTATCTCCATGCACCATCCGGGAGTTCCCGAGAATCTGCGCGGCACCTACGCCGGGCTCGCTCATCCCACGGTCGTCGACCATCTGGTCGGCCTCGGCATCACCGCGGTGGAGCTCATGCCCACGCATCACTACGTCGACGAGCCTCATCTGCTCGAGCTCGGCCTCACGAACTACTGGGGATACAACACGCTGGGATTCTTCGCGCCGCACGCGAAGTACTCCGCGAGCGGCACGCGCGGAGAGCAGGTGCGCGAGTTCAAGGAAATGGTCCGCACGCTCCACTCGGCGGGCCTCGAGGTCATCCTCGACGTCGTCTACAACCACACGGCCGAGGGCAACGAACTCGGCCCGACGCTGTCCTTCCGCGGGGTCTGCAATCCCGGGTACTACCGGCTCAGCGACGGCCGCCACTACATGGACTACACGGGTTGCGGCAACACCCTTGACGTCTCCAATCCACACGTGCTGCAGATGGTCATGGACTCGCTGCGCTACTGGGTGACCGAGATGCATGTCGATGGCTTTCGTTTCGATCTCGCATCGGCACTGGCGCGGTCCTTTCACGACGTCGACATGCTCGGCACCTTCATGACGACGATCCAGCAGGACCCGACCCTGCGCCGCGTCAAGTTGATCGCCGAGCCGTGGGATGTCGGTCCGGGTGGCTATCAGGTTGGTGAGTTCCCCACCCTCTGGGCGGAGTGGAATGGCCGGTACCGCGACAACCTCCGCGACTTCTGGCGGGGTGCTGCGGGCGTGGGCGAGCTCGGCTGGCGTCTCTCGGGGTCGGCCGATCTCTACGCCGGCGAGGGCCGGCGTCCGTACTCCTCCATCAACTTCATCACCGCGCACGACGGCTTCCCCATGCGTGACCTCACCACGTACGACCACAAGCACAATGAGGCCAACCTCGAGGGCAACCGCGACGGCACCGACGACAACAGGTCGGCCAACTACGGAGTCGAAGGTGAGACAGAAGACCCGGCGATCGTCGAGGTCCGCCAACGGCAGATTCGCAACATGATTGCCACTCTCGTGCTCTCCTCGGGAGTCCCGATGCTCCTGGGGGGAGACGAGATCGGGCGCACGCAGGGGGGCAATAACAACGCCTACTGCCAGGACAACGACATCTCCTGGTACGACTGGAATCTCGATTCCTGGCAGCAGGAGCTTCTCGATTTCACACGCAGCGTCCTCGCCGTGCGTCGAGCGCACCGTGTGTTTCGCCAGCGCTTCTTCTTCGATGGTCGGCCGCATCGCGAGGGCGGTGCCCCCGACCTCGGCTGGGTGGGCCCGGACGGCCTGCCGCTCACCAACGATGAGTGGAACGCGCCGTGGACCAAGACCCTGGGTATGTATCTCTCCGGAGAGCTGCACCAGGTGCCCGGCGAGCCCATCCCGCCGGCAGACGACTCGTTCCTCTTCCTGCTGCACGCGTCGGACGACGAGATCGACTTCACGCTTCCGGGCGAGCCCTTCGGGGCCGCGTACGAGGTTGTCTTCGACACGGGTGCGCTACGCCCACCCGGTCCGATACCCGCGGGTGCAGCACTGCGGCTGAAGCCGCGATCCTCGGCGCTGCTGCGCGTGGCGTCCTAGCGGAGGGCGGGCTCGTTGGCCGCCCCGAGCATCGCGGGTGCCGCAATGAGGCCCATCTCCACCGGGGAGACCATGCCCTCGTGGCGCGGCAGCACGCGCACGGTGTAGCCGAAGGGACCCGTGCTCGCGAGCGAGATGTCTCCTGAGAAGAGCCAGCGACTTCCGTCGTAACCCTCCTCTGCCCGGAGATCGGCGTAGGCCGGCGCGACGAGACGATCATCGCCGTCCACGCGACCGAAGGCGACCTGGACGAGGACATCCTCAGGGGCGAGGTCACCGAGCCGCACGTGCGCGCGCAGGTGCAGCTGGGCGCCCAGTGAGGGGGCATCACCCACTCCCATGGCCTCGACATGCTCGACCGCGACTCCGTCCCAGGCTGCCTCTACACGCGACTTCCATGCGGCCAGTCCGCGAGCAAGCGCGAAGTCATCCGCTGCGGCGCGCCGCGACGAGAGGGCAGCGGGCTCATAGAGGCGCGTGACGTACTCGCTCACCATGCGGCTCGCAAGAACCTTGGGGCCAAGGGTCATCAGCGTGTGCCGCACGCGCTCGATCCAGCGGTGAGGCAGCCCGTCGTCGCCCCGCTGATAGAAGGTAGGCGCGACCTCGCGCTCGATGAGGTCATAGAGGGCAGCCGCCTCCAGGTCGTCGCGGCGCTCGGAATCCTCGACGCCGTCCGCGGTGGGGATCGCCCAGCCGTTCTCGCCGTCGTACCACTCATCCCACCAGCCGTCGAGAATCGACAGGTTGAGTGCACCGTTGAGGGCGGCCTTCATGCCTGAGGTGCCGCTGGCCTCGAGCGGGCGAATGGGATTGTTGAGCCATACGTCGCAGCCCGGATACAGGATCGTGGCCATGGCGATGTCGTAGTCCGGCAGGAAGACGATGCGGTGGCGCACCTCGGGGTCGTCCGCGAATCGCACGAGTTCCTGGATAAGTCGCTTGCCGCCATCGTCTGCAGGATGCGCCTTGCCACCGATCACCAGCTGCACGGGCCGCCGCGGATCGAGCAGCAGATCGCGCAGGCGATCCGGATCACGCAGCATCAGGGTGAGTCGCTTGTACGAGGGCACACGCCGGGCGAAGCCGATCGTGAGGATGTCAGGGTCGAGGACTCCGTCGATCCAGCCGAGCTCGGCATCGCTCGCACCCCGCCCACGCCACGAGGCCCGCAGGCGCGCTCGGGCATCGGCCACGAGCTTCTCGCGCAGTTGTCGCTTCACGGGCCAGATGGCCTCGTCGGGGATGCGGCCGATCGCCTCCCAGCCGCGCCCCTCCTCCACGAGCTCGGGCCCGACTTCGCGCGCGGCAAGATCGCGCACCTCACGTGCCACCCACGTGGGCGCGTGCACCCCATTGGTGATGGACGTGATGAGCACCTCATCGGGATCGAAGCCTGGCCATAGGCCGGCGAACATCCCCCGGCTCACGGCGCCGTGCAGCAGGCTCACGCCATTCGCGCGCTGCGACAGCCGCAGGCCCATCACGGCCATATTGAAGACTCCCGGGTCTCCGTCGTCGAAGGACTCCGCGCCCAGTTCGAGGATGCGCTCGACCGGCATCCCCGGCTCAGCATTGTCACCGCCGAAGAAGCGCTCGATGAGTTCGCGCGGGAATCGATCGATTCCCGCCGGGACCGGCGTGTGGGTCGTGAAGACCGTGCCTGCGCGCACCGCCTCGAGCGCGGCGTCGAAGTCGAGTCCCCCGACGACCAGCTCGCGCATGCGCTCAAGGCCAAGAAACCCCGCGTGGCCCTCATTAGAGTGGAAGACCTCAGGAGCCGGATGACCGGTGATCTCGCAGTAGCGACGCACCGCTCGGACTCCACCGATGCCCAGGAGCACCTCCTGGGCGAGGCGATGCTCACCGCCACCGCCGTAAAGACGGTCGGTCACATCGCGGTCCGCAGGATCGTTCTCCTGGATGTCGGAGTCCAACAGGAGTAGGTCGACTCGGCCGACACGCGCCACCCAGACGCGGGCTTGCAGGGTGCGCCCACCAGGGAAGCCGATAGAGATGGTGACGCGCTCGCCCGAGGGATCGCGCAGAAGCGACACGGGCAGGCCGTCAGGGTCGACCACCGGATATGTCTCGAGCTGCCAGCCTTCACGCGACAGCGTCTGACGGAAGTAGCCCGATCGATAGAAGAGCCCGACGCCGATGATGGGGACACCCAGGTCAGATGCTGCCTTGAGGTGATCACCCGCGAGGATGCCCAAGCCTCCGGAGTACTGCGGCAGTGCGGCGGCGATTCCGTACTCCGGCGAGAAGTAGGCGATGGCCTGCGGACGATCCTCCGGCTGGCCCTGGTACCACGCATCGCGATGAAGGTAGGCGTGCAGGTTGTCGCGTGTCCGCCGTACCCAGTCGACGTAGCCTGGGTCGCTCGCGAGTTCCTGCAGGCGCTCGCGCGACACCTCGCCGAGAAGGCCGACGGGATCATCACCCACGCGGTCCCACAACTCAGGATCGATCGCCCGGAAGACATCACGCGTCTCCGGACTCCATGCCCAGTGCAGGTTGGCCGCGAGCTCCTCGAGCGGCTCGAGTTCGGCGGGTACGACGCTGCGGACGGTGAACCTGCGGATGGCCTTCACGGCGGTCACGCTAGCGGGTCGCTCGAGCGTGAGATGAACATGCGTGGCTCTTGCGGCGACACGACGGAAAACAGTCGTGACGCCTGCACATCCACGCTGTCCTTACAGACCGATTTCGGCGCGTTCCCGACAAGTCCTGGATCACCCGGGACAGACGAGACGCTGATACTGCACTCCAGGGACCACTACCCTGGTCCTATGCCTCGGCGCCCGCCTCCAGCCGTACCGGTGTTCTCGGCCGCGTCGGGAGCCGCAGCCAAGGCCCCGGCCAAGAAGGCTCCGGCCAAGAAAGCGCCGGCCAAGGCCCCCGCCAAGAAGGCCCCCGCGAAGGCCCCGGCAAAGAAGGCTCCGGCCAAGAAGGCGCCTGCTCGATCGAAATCGGGCAAGGTCGAGGTTCCCGCCCTGCTCGCCGGCCGGATCCCGGTCACGGACGTCTGGCCCGTAGTCGAATCGGGGCGCATGCCAGCCAAGGCCGCTGTGGGTGAGCACGTGCCGGTGCGCGCGACCGTTTTCCGGGAGGGCCACGGATCCCTCGGCGTTGAGGTCGTGCTGCGCGACCCCGCAGGCCGTGAGCGGTTGAGGACACGCATGCGCGACCTGGGCACCGGGCTCGACATCTGGGGTGCCGAGATCACCGCGGATGCCCAGGGCCTGTGGTCCTTCTCGATTGAAGCCTGGGACGACCCCTGGGGCACGTGGTGGCATCGCGCCAGCATCAAGGTGCCCGCCGGTGTCGATATAGACATCGAAGTCGAGGAGGGCGCGCAACTCATCGAGTCACTCACCGGCGGCGACCGCAAGCGATTAGCGGAGATCACGCGCACCGTTCGTGACAGCGAGTTGCCACCCGAGGTGCGGCTCGCGGCCGCCGGCGACCCTGATGTCCTCGCGGCGCTCGAAGCCCATCCGATGCGCGCGGGCGTGACCCACTGCGGCCCGTGGCCGCTGCTTGTCGAACGCCGACGAGCCCTAGTGGGCTCGTGGTACGAGTTCTTCCCCCGCAGCGAGGGTGCGCGCGGTCGCCCGCTGAAGTCGGGAACCTTCGCCACGGCCGCCAAGCGGCTCCCCGCGATCGCCGCCATGGGATTCGACGTCGTCTATCTCCCTCCGATCCATCCGATCGGAGCCACGAATCGCAAGGGACGCAACAACACACTCGAGCCCAAGGTCGGAGATCCTGGCTCGCCGTGGGCCATTGGCTCCCCGGCCGGAGGCCACGACGCGATCCATCCGGATCTGGGCACGGAAGCGGACTTCGCGGCGTTCGCCGCACAGTGCCGCACACTCGGCATGGAGGTCGCCCTCGACCTTGCCCTGCAGGCCTCACCCGACCATCCCTGGGTCAGGGACCATCCCGAGTGGTTCACATCGCGCGTCGATGGCTCGATCGCCTACGCCGAGAATCCGCCGAAGAAGTACCAGGACATCTATCCCCTCAACTTCGACAACGATCCCGAGGGTCTCTACGCCGAAGTCGTGCGCATCGTGCGGCACTGGATAGCCCGGGGCGTGTCGATCTTCCGCGTCGACAATCCGCACACCAAGCCCCTGTGGGTGTGGCAGCGCCTCATTGCCGAGATCAACGCCGAGCACCCTGATGTCATCTTCCTCGCCGAAGCTTTCACGCGACCGCCCATGATGAGGGCCCTCGCCGAAGTCGGGTTCCAGCAGAGCTACACCTACTTCACCTGGCGCAACGACAAGCAGGGGCTCGAGGAGTACTTCACCGAGCTTGCAGGTCCCGCATCGGCGTACATGCGACCCAATGCCTTCGTGAATACACCCGACATCCTCCACGAGTTCCTGCAGACGGGCGGCCCCGCCGCGTTTGCCATTCGCGCGACCCTGGCAGCGACGCTGTCCCCTACCTGGGGCGTCTACTCCGGCTTCGAGCTCTACGAGTCGGTGCC
>JBMOIL010000060.1:0-13745 GCA_049317345.1 Candidatus Nanopelagicales bacterium | reverse complement strand
GGGGCGTGCGGCAGAGAAGGGCTCGCCGCCGATTCCCCACTCGTCCGGGCTGACCTCGTAGATAGCCACGCGGATGCGCTCGAGCGGCACACCAAGTGTCTCGGACATGCTCGCACTGAGATTGCGGATGAGCGCATGCTTTTGATCAGTAGTGCGACCTTCGACCATGGTGACCTGGATCAGCGGCATGGGACCTCCACGGTGCCGAGACGATCGATCCTGGCGACGACAGTGTCACCGGGGGAGACAGCGAAGGCCGCGGTGCAGGCCCCCGAGAGCACGGTCATGCCGGCCGCGAGACCCTCGCCACGGCGTGCCAGCGCCCGCACGAGCCAGGCGACGGAGGACGCGGGGTGCCCGAGGACTGCCGCGCCAGCGGCGGTTGCCATGACGCGTCCGTTGACCTCGAGCACGACGCCGACCAGTCGCAGGTCGATGCCGGTCGGATCGACGAGCACCGAACCCGTGATGAAGCCTGCAGACGACGAGTTGTCCGCGACGACATCCGGCAGGGTGAAGGAGTACCCGGCGTAGCGCGAGTCCAGGACGTCGATCGCCGGCATGACGGCGGCCGTCGCTGCGAGCACGTCGGCAGCGCCGACGTCGGCTCCCTCGAGATCGGCGCCGATGAGAAAGGCGATCTCCGCTTCGACGCGCGGCTGGATGAATCGGTCCACGACCAGGGCCTCGCCCGGCTCGATGCGCATATCGTCGGTGAGCCAGCCGTAGAGCGGCTCGCTCACGTTCATCTGCTTCTGCTTGGCCTCGCTGGTGAGTCCGAGCTTGGCTCCCACGACGCGGTGCCCCTGGGCAATCCGGTCGGCGACGACGAGCGCCTGTACGTCGTACGCCGTGGGGATGTCGAAGTCGCCGTAATCGCCCGTGAGTGCCGTCGTGGCGGTGCGATCGCGGACAGCAGCCGTCAAGCGTGTGGCAGCCTCCTGGGTGGGCAGGCTCACGCGATCACCTCCGCCTCGGCGTGCTTGCGAGCGAGTTCGAGTGCGACGTCGATGATCATGTCCTCCTGGCCGCCCACGACCTGACGGCGCCCGAGCTCGAGGAGGATCTCCGAGACAGGGACACCGTAGCGATCCGCGGCGCGCTCGGCGTGGAGGAGGAAGCTCCCGTAGACACCCGCGTAGCCCAGCAGCAGCCCGGCCCGGTCGATGACCTGTTGGCGCGGCATGAGCGGTCGCACCACCTCTTCGGCCACATCCATGAGGATCAGGGGGTCGACTCCCGTCTCGATGCCGTACTTCGTCGAGACGGCGGCGAGGATCTCGGTGGGGCAGTTCCCCGCACCGGCGCCGAGGCCCGCTGACGTGCCGTCGAGGTTCTTGGCGCCTTCCTCATAGGCGGCGATGGAGTTGGCCACCGCCATGGCGAGGTTGTTGTGCGCGTGCACTCCGAGGGGGACGTCGAGTGCCTTCACGAGCGCGCTTGCCCGGCGGCGCACGTCTTCCACCGTCATGGCACCCGCGGAGTCGGCGATGTAGATCGTGTCGGCGCCGTAGGACTGCATGAGCAGCGCCTGCTCCACGAGTCCCTCGGGGGAGTTCATGTGGGCCATCATGAGGAAGCCGATGGCTTCCATCCCGAGCTCCTTGGCGACCTTGATGTGCTGCTCGGTGATGTCGGCCTCGGTGCAGTGCACGGCGATGCGCGCGACGGATACGCCGAGCTCGCGGACCTCGCGGAGGTCATCGGCTAGGCCGATGCCCGGCAGCATGAGACAGGCGATTTGAGCCTGCTGCGTCGTCTCGCACGCCTTGGCGATGAGTTCCTTCTCCGGGACGGCAGAGAATCCGTAGTTGAAACTCGAGCCGCCGAGGCCGTCGCCGTGCGCGATCTCGATCACCTGCACGCCTGCGCGGTCCAGGCCTGCGACGATCTTGATGACGTCCTCGGCGTAGTACTGGTGGCTGATGGCGTGGGATCCGTCGCGCAGCGTCGAATCGATGAGGCGATAGTCGGTGGTCGTCATGCCGTCACTCCTCGGTGCTCCGCGATGGCCTCGCCGACGCGCATGGCGGCGGCGGTCATGATGTCAAGGTTGCCGGCGTAGGTGGGCAGGTAGTCACCGGCGCCCTCCACCTCCAGCAGGACGACAACCCGGTGCGGGACGACGCCACCCGGGGTGTTGTAGGGCCCCTCTTCGATGACGGGCGGATTCTTCAGGCGGTAGCCCGGCACGTACTGCGCGACGTCCTTCTCCATGGCGTAGATCGACTCCAGGACGGCGTCGTGGTCGGTGCCCTCAGTCAGCGCTCCAAACACGGTGTTGCGCATGATGATGGGCGGCTCGGCGGGGTTGAGGATGATGATGGCCTTGCTCTTCTCCGCGCCGCCGATCTCGCGCAGCGCCGTCGACGTCGTCTTGGTGAACTCGTCGATGTTCTGCCGCGTCCCGGGGCCTGCCGATTTCGATGACACTGTGGAGACCATCTCGGCGTAGGGGAGCGACGGGACGGCGCGCTTGATGGCGTACACCATCGGCGTGGTGGCCTGGCCGCCGCACGTGACCATATTGATGTTGGGTGCGTCCAGGTGCTCGGTGAGATTCACCGCTGCGATGACCTTCGGGCCCCGCGCAGCTGGAGTGAGGTCGATGGCGGTGATTCCGGCTTCGGCGTACTTATTGGCGTAGCGCACGTGCACGTAGGCACTGGTGGCGTCGAAGACCATGTCGAAGTCATCGGCGTGCTCGAGGATCCAGTCGGGACCCTCATGCGCGGCGTCGACGCCGAGAGCCTTGGCGCGCGCGAGGCCGTCGGATGCCGGATCGATGCCGACCAGTGCGGTGAGCTGCAGCCTGTCGCTGCGCAGCATCTTGACCATGAGGTCGGTCCCGATGTTTCCGGAGCCGACGATGGCACATCTCAGGGGCATGCCGTGATCCCTTCGTGTCGGTGCGTGCGGTCAGGTGGTGCGCAAGGTGATGGGGCCGAGGCGATCGAATTCGGCGCGGAAGACGTCTCCTCGCACGAAGGGAACGGCAGCGTGCAGTGCCCCGGTCATGATGATCGCCCCGGCGGGCAGGGTGACTCCCAGGGGATGCAGGGTGTTGGCCAGCCAGGCAACCGCATCGAGGGGACCACCGAGGGCGGCCGCACCGGCGCCCGTGGCCACGAGTTCGCCGTTACGTGTGAACACCATCCCGATGAGCGCCGGGTCGAAGTCCCCCAGGGGGACGACCCTGCTCCCGAAGGCCACTGCACCGTTGGAAGCGAGGTCGGAAACGGTGTCAGCCAATTTGATCTGCCAATCGGCGATGCGACTGTCGACGATCTCCAGTGCGGCTACGAGCCCGCGGGTCGCCTCCCATGCTTCGGCGGCCGTGCAGTGCGGACCCGACAGGGGTGCATCGAGGACGACGCAGATCTCGGCCTCCATGCGAGGCGAGATGTAGTCGTCGCAGGGCACCTCGCCACCGTCGGAATAAACCGTGGAGCCGAGGACGGGTGCGTAGTCGGGCTGGTCCACGCCGAGCATCTCCTGCATGGGCTGGCTGGTGAGACCCAACTTGTAGCCGATGATCGAGTCTCCCTCGGCGAGCAGGCCGGCCACCAGTCCCTGCTGGACGGCGTAGGCGTCGGCGATGGTCATGTCGGGGAAGCGCTCGGTCAGGGCTGCGATGGGCGTGTGGTCGCGACGTGCGGCGAAGAGGGCCTGCGACATCTCGCGGATCTGCTCGGCGTCAGGTCTGGTCACGGGGATCCCTCTCCTGCTGATCGACGGGGGGTGCGTGGGTCTCGGTAGCCCAGGCGCCGGCTCACCGCCAGTGCCGCATCGACGGCGGGGCGTGCGAAGCGGCGCAGGGAATCGCTGCCCAGCCTCTGGACGGGACCCACGATGGAGAGGGCGGCGATGACCTCACCTCTTTCATTGCGCACCGGCGCGGCGATCGAGGCGGCCCCGAGCTCGGACTCGTTGACATTCTCCGCCCACCCCTGGCGGCGGACCTCGGCGAGGGCGCTGCGTAGCGCCCGGGGATCCGTGATCGTGTACGGCGTCTTGCGCTCGAGGCGCCAGCCTCGCAGGAGGGCGTCCAGATCATCCTCAGGCAGGTACGCAAGCAAGAGCTTGCCCGTGCTGGTGCAGTGCGCGTCATTGCGGTGACCCACGCGGCCGAAGAGCCGCAGTGTCTGCGGACTCTCGCGACGCTCGACGTAGACGACCTCGCGGCCGTCGAGCACAGCGACCTGCACGGTCTCGCGCGTGGCGTTGCGTAGTTGATCGATGACGGGGGAGCAGGCTTCATGCAGATCGTTGTGCAGCGCCACCGATGCACCCAGTTCGTACATCGCCAGCCCGAGTCGGTACGCGCCGGTGTCAGGGTCCTGCTCGAGTAGCCGCTCCTCGGCCAAAGTGCTGAGGAGGCGGTGTGCGGTGCTCTTGCCGATGCCAAGGCGCCGCGACAACTCAGTGACGCCGATATCGCGATCTCCGCGACCAAACTCCTTAAGGAGTCGCGCGGCATTGCGCACACTCGAGAGTGTCGAGTGCTGGCGGCGAGGGGGCAACTCGGTCATCCGGAAGTCCTCAGGTGCTGGAGCAGGCTGCGGCGGACATCCTGGGCGTCTGTCGGGGGTTCGATGCTCAGTCCAGGAAGGCTGGGAGCGATGACCTGAGCCAGGGCGACCTGTGCCCGAGCAAGCCCCGCGATATTGGCTCCCTGCATCTCGTCGACCAGGGCTTCACGCCCGGGGGCGTGGGCGCGCAGTGCATCGAAGTCGCGTGCGGCAGTGGCATGCGCATGCGCAAGCCCCGTGCCGGCGTGGAGCGCATGGTGCGAGGTGAGACTTCCACCCGGCGGTACGGCGAGGTGATAGACGACGGTCCTGATGCCCAGTGCGCGACGCACCTCGTCGTAGTCCGGCCCCTCTGACTCATCGATCATGCCGAGGCTGGGTGTGATGACCGGATCGAAGAAGCGCAGACTCCAGGCGAGATCGTCGATGGAGTCGGAGATCTCCACTTCAGGTCCCCGGGGAGCGGGCAGTTCCTCGACCGTGCCGATGACGTGCAGCATGCGCACACCGACGGCCGCGACGGTTACGCGTCCTGCAGCGATCAGCGGCAGGCGCGCGCGCTCAGCCGCCGGGAGCGTCGCCACGGCGTCGAGGTAGGCCTGATGAAGGGCGCGCACGTAGTCGGCCATTGCCTGGCGCATGACCTCGGGACCCTCCACGCGCGGGAACGTATCAGATACGTCCCGCATGCGGGAACGGTGTCCTTCCATGCGGGACACCATGCCCGTAGGTTGCAAACACCCGAGGGGCCTACGGGCCGGGAGGAGCGACGATGGGAATCCTGCGTTTGTCGCATGTCGACATCACGGTGACGGATCTCGACCTGGCCGCGGCGTACTACACCGAAGTCATGGGCATGCTCGAGGTCGAGCGCGACGAGAACTCCGTCTACCTCAAGTGCTGGGACGAGGTCGACCATCATTCGCTGCGCATCTCCTACGCACCCCGCGTGGGCTTCGATCTGATGTCCTTCAAGGTCGTTCGCGAGGATGACCTTGCTGATCTTGAGAATGCGGTCGGCCGATACGGCCTCCCTGTCGAGCGCGTGAGCAAGGGCGCCTCGATTGGCCAGGGTGAGTCCATCCGATTCGAGACACCGTCGGGACACGTCATGGAACTCGTCCACGATGTGGAGAAGTTGGGACGAGCGACCGGATCGTTGAACCCGGCCCCCTTCGTCGATGGGCTACGCGGCATTGCTCCACCACGGATGGATCACGTCCTTGTGACCGCGGAGGAGGTGGGTGAGTCGACGAAATTCTTCACCGATGTCCTGGGATTCCGTGTGACCGAGCAACTGCTTGACGGGGACGGACATCAGGCCGCCACGTGGATGGAGCGCTCCCACTCGCCGCATGACCTGGCGATCGTGTCCGGACCCAATGGTGGACTCCACCATTTCGCCTACTGGCTCGATGACTGGGATCACGTGCGTAGGAGTGCCGACATCCTTGCCTACAACGGCATACAGATCGACGTTGGACCGACTCGTCACGGCATCACGCGGGGCAACACCATCTACTTTTTCGACCCCCTCGGCACGCGCAATGAGGTTTTCACCGGCGGGTACCGTCCGGATCCCGACTTCCCGACGATCACCTGGACCGAGGACAACATCGGCCGGGCTGTCTTCTACTACGAGGGTGAGCTCAACGATCGATTCATGAAGGTGCATACCTGATGAGCATCCTGCGTCTCTCTCACGTGGAGATCAGGGTCCCCGATCTCGAGCTCGCCGCCGCTTACTACACCGAGGTGCTCGGCCTGGTCGAGACGGCCCGCGAGCCCGAGCGCGTCTACCTAAAGTGCTGGGACGAGCATCAGCACCACTCGCTCGTCCTCACCTACGCGCCCAATTACGGTCTCGCGCACATGGGCTGGAAGGTGGAGAGCCCCGAGGATCTCGACGACTACGCCGCGCGCCTCGAAGATGCGGGCATCGCGGTCAAGCGACTCCAGGGTGCGGACGTCGGAGTGGGAGGCGGCACCGTCGTGCGCTTCGAGACTCCCTCGGGGCACCAGATGGAGCTCATCCACGGCATGGAGCAGGTCGGCAACCTGCTGCCCCTCACCAACCCGCCCCCCAAACCGCTCGGCCTGGTGGGCATAGCGCCGCCTCGCCTGGACCACATCTTCCTCACGGTGGAAGACGTCAATGGCATGACGGCATTCCTCCAGGAGGTCCTGGACTTCCACCTCACAGAGCAGGTCATGGGCGACGACGGCTTCCAGATCGCCACCTGGCTCGAGGTGTCTCACTCGTCCCATGACATCGCGCTCGTGACCGGACCCGACGGCGGCCTGCACCACTTCGCCTACTGGGTCGACGACTGGAACGACATCAGGAATGCGTCGGATGTCCTCGCCTATCATGGGGTGCGTATCGAGACGAATCCCACGCGGCACGGCGCTACGCGTGGACACTGCGTCTACTTCTTCGACCCAGCGGGCAACCGCAACGAGATCTTCACCGGCGGCTATTGGTCGGATCCCGATGATCCCCCCATCACCTGGACTGAGAGTGAGATGGGGCGAGCGTTGTTCTACTACGACGGCGTCGTCAATCAGCGGTTCCTCACGGTGCACAGCTAAGGAGCGGACATGACGATGACCGAGCCGGACACCACCCCCGTGGCCCTGCCGCGCACCGAGCGGCCCGATGCTCCCGCGTACTTGCAGAAGTACCTCGACCGCGAGGCTCGCGGGCTGCGGCCGTCGGTTGCCGAGCCCGCGCAGCCGGAGGACGAGACGCCGCTCTACCTGCGGCGTTTCCGTGACCGCCGCAGCGGGGAGACGAGCCTCGATTCCCCTGTGCCTCTCTGGGAGGGCGCAGACGTCGGAGCGACCCGCGCATGGGCGGAGGTGACCCGCACCAAGGAGATCGTCCCTGAGCGCAAGGACCAGACCAAGGGCGCCGTCACCGACGTCTACTTCGTGCGCCACGGAGAGACCCAGGGCTACTCCACCGAGTCGGGACTCACCCCGCTCGGCTCGTGGCAGGCCCATCGACGTGGCAAGGAACTCGCCCGCAGGGTGATGTCCGGTCATCACGTCACCATGGCGTGCGCTGACACGAACCGCGCGCGCCAGACCGCCGAGGGGATCCGCAAGGGCATGCTCGATGAGCTCGTCCTCTTCGGTCGCGAGGCCACGGTCGGCGATGTCACGACGTACCAGGAGTTCCGCAACTTCCAGGTCATGACTCCCGATGGCTTCCGCGACGTCACGCAGGCATTCCGTCTCTATCACTCGGAGATGGAGAAGTACGAGCGCATCGGTCTTGGTGGTCGGCCCACGTGGCTCGTTGAGGTCGATCGTTTCTGGGGCATCCAGCAGGCCGGCGGCGATCCCATCACCCACTGGCTGACCATGCCCATGCTCACCTTCGAGCCCCCGGTGGCCGCCGTGCGTCGGTTCTGGGCCGGGCTCCTGCGGATCCATGACGAAGCGCCCGGCCAGTCCGTCATCGTCGCCACCCACTCAGGGCCCATCCGTGCATTCGCGACCTGGGCTCTCGGCTACGACCCGGGTGAACCCTTCAACACCGAGTTCGTGCGCGTGCGCCTGCTCGAAGGTGGCGAGAGCGCGCTCGTGCTCTATCGCAATCGTGTCCAGGAGGTATCGGTGCCGGACTTCGACGGCCTGCCCGACTGGTGGGCCGGGCTCGAGGGTCGGGCCTTGCCCGTGAGCCGACGGGGTGAGTCCTCATGAGCGATGTCACGATGTGGTTCGAGGGGTACTGGCCTGGACTCAAGGGTGAGGTCGGTGGCAAGGCCGCCAGCCTTGGTGAGATGACGGGGGCGGGGCTTCCCGTGCCTCCAGGCTTCGCCGTCACGACCGCGGGCTACCGTGCCGCGCACGACGGATCAGATCTCGACGCCACGCTCGCGCGACTCCTGCACGGCCTCGACATCTCCGACACGAGCCAGGTCAGCGCCGTGTGCGGGGAGATTCGGGACGTCATCCGTCAGATGCCGCTGCCCGGGGTAGTGGAGGAGCAGATCCGCCATGCCTATGCGGAGTTGAGCCGCAAGTGCGACGTGGCAGACCTGCCGGTTGCCGTCCGCTCCTCCGCCACATCGGAGGATTCGCCTGATGCCTCCTTCGCGGGCGAGCACGACACCTACCTGTGGATCAGGGGCGGCGACGCCGTGGTCGACGCCGTACGTCGCTGCTGGGCGAGCCTGTTCACCGATCGTGCGACCTGCTACCGGGTCGAGATGGGCTACGAGCATCGCTCCGTCGAGATGGCGGTCGTCATCCAGAAGATGGTGCGGCCCATTGCGGCGGGCGTGGCCTTCACCCTCAACCCCGCCAACGGTGACCGCTCCCAGGTGGCCGTGGACGCGGCATGGGGATTCGGCGAGGCCGTGGTCTCCGGTGAGGTAACCCCCGACAACTTCCTAGTCGACAAAGTGATGCTCGAGGTGAGCAAGCGCGAGATCAGCCACAAGGCCCATGAGTACCGCCTCTCCGACCACGACACGGTGGAGAAGGTCGAGACCGACGCGGACCGAGCAGACAGCCCGTGTGTCACCGATGCGCAGCTCAAGGCCATTGCGGGTCTCGCCAAGACGGCGGAGAAGCACTACGGCTGCCCTCAGGACATCGAGTGGGCCGTGGACGCCGATCTGCCCGACGGGGACAACGTCATTCTGCTCCAGGCGCGACCCGAGACCGTGTGGAGCAAGAAGCCCCGCCAGTCGGTGGCGAGTTCCGCCGACAAGAACCCCATGGCGAGCATTGTCTCGACCTTGATGAATCCCCTGTACGCCCGCAAGGACTAGAGCAAGATCACCCCACAGAGAAAGTCACAGGATTCGTGCCTTCCGGACACGAACACACGAGAGGAAAGCAGGATGGCCGATCGGTTCCCCAGCCCGTTCGACATCGAGACGCCCCCGGGCGCCGAGGGTTGGCAAGAGATGTACGTGTACTCCTCGCTCTTCAGCGAGGCGCGACGCGAATTCGAAGACTCGACGTTCTGGTTCCAGGACGGCGTGCACTGGCCCAAGGTGCTCACGCCCTGGGACGCGACCTTCATCGAGTACGGCATCGCATCGCTTTCCCAGTACAACACGCGCCACCTGCAGGTCCCGCCGGCTAACGGCATCGCGCTGCGCATCCTCAACGGGTACGGCTACCTGACGCCTATTCCTGCGGATCCGGAGCAGATCGAGGCTCGCGTGGCCAACTTCATGGATCGTGCCGGCTTCTACTTCATGAACTGGAACGACCTCTACGACAAGTGGATGGTCAAGATCCGCGACCTCGTGAAGGAGCTCGAGGGACTGACATTCGAGCCGCTCCCGGAGATCGAGGACGCGGACGAGGTCGTCAAGTCCGGTGCGGGCCTCGGCTCGGGCTATCAGATCCAGGAGAACTACCGCACCCTGCTGGACCTCGCACTCAAGCTGTGGAACTACCACTTCGAGTTCCTCAACCTCGGCTATGCCGCCTACCTCGACTTCTTCGGCTTCTGCAAGCAGGCCTTCCCCGGGATCCCCGATCTCGCCATCGCCAAGATGGTCGCGGGTGTCGAGGTGGATCTCTTCCGCCCAGATGAGGAGCTCAAGCGTCTGGCGCGGGTCGCCCTCGAATCGGGCGTGGCCGATGCCTTCGCGGTGGGGGATGTCGAGCAGACCTGCGAGATCCTCAAGGGCTCCGACGCCGGTCGGTCATGGATCGCGTCCTTCCAGGAGTCCGCTGAGCCGTGGTTCAACTTCTCCACGGGCTCGGGCTTCTATCACTCGGACAAGATCTGGATCGAGAACGTCGAGATCCCCTTCGGCTTCATCAACGACTACATCGTCAAGCTCCAGTCTGGTGACGATCTTGCTCGGCCCATGGAAGCGATCCATGCCGAGCGCGACCGTGTCGTCAACGAGTACACCGATCTGCTCGCCACGGATGAGGATCGTGAGGCCTTCCAAGGCAAGCTGGGCCTCGCGCGTGTGGTCTTCCCGTACGTCGAGAATCACAACTTCTATGTCGAGCACTGGAGCCATTCCGTGATCTGGCGCAAGATGCGCCAGCTCGGCGAGATCTTCGTCAAGGAAGGCTTCTGGAGCGAGCCCAACGACATCTTCTACCTCAAGCGCACCGAGGTCGAGGACGCCCTGTGGGACTACTACATGTCCTGGGCCACACCCGAGCCCGCGGCTGGACCCGGTCACTGGCCGGCCATCGTGTCCAAGCGCAAGGGGATCTGCGAAGCGCTGCGTCAGTGGAAGCCCGTGCCGGCCCTGGGTGCACCTCCCGAGGTCATCACCGAGCCCTTCACGGTCATGCTGTGGGGCATCACTTCCGACAGCGTCGGTGCCTGGCTGGGCGGCGGTGACGCCAAGGAGGGCGAGCTTCGCGGCATGGCTGCTTCCCCCGGGCTCGTCGAGGGACCTGCTCGCGTGATCTTCTCGCCCGAGCAGATCGGTGAGATCCAGCAGGGCGAGATCCTCGTCGCCCCGCTCACGGCACCGTCCTGGGCGCCGATCTTCGGCAAGATCCTGGCGACCGTGACCGATACCGGAGGCATGATGAGTCACGCCGCCATCGTCTGCCGCGAGTACGGACTCCCTGCTGTCACCGGCACAGGGTTCGCAACCACCAACATCAAGACGGGGCAGCGCCTCCGCGTCGACGGCAACAACGGGGTTGTCACCGTCATCGATTAGCCCGAGGCTCGGGAAGGGGACCACGGTCCCCTTCCCGGGTTCGGTCCCGCCGGGAGGGACGACCCCTCCCCAGTGCGCGGGCCAATCCCCAACGTCACCCGCAAGGCCCGGTACCGTCGAGGCACCGGAAATCACGGAAGGACCGCACATGCTGACCGTCGAGCAGAACGAGGAACTCACCAAGGTCGGACCCGGCACCCCCATGGGGGAGTTGCTGCGTCGCTACTGGTATCCCATTGCCTTCGAGCAGGACTTCGACTCAGCTCCCACCAAGACCGTGCGCCTGCTCAGTGAGGACTGGACGCTCTTCAAGACGCCGAAGTCCGGGCGCTACGGCATCGTCGCCGAGCACTGCCCACACCGCAGCGCTTCGCTGACCTACGGAGTCGTGCATGAGGACGGCATCCGGTGCGGCTACCACGGGTGGAAGTGGGACTTCGAGGGCAACTGCCTCGAGCAGCCCGCCGAGACTGACAATCAGAACTTCCGCGACCGCGTCAAGCAGAAGGCCGGCAAGGCCCAGGTCATGGGCGGCATGGTTTGGGTGTACGTCGGGCCCGATCCCGCACCGGAGTTGCCTCGCTTCGACGTCTTCGTCATGGACGGCATCAAGGACTGCGGCTACGCCACCCTGCCGTGCAATTGGCTTCAGATCATGGAGAATTCCGTCGACCCCCACCACGTCGAGTGGCTGCACGGTTACTACTTCAACTTCATGGGCGAAACCCAGGGCTTCGACGCCCCCAAGGCCTTCCAGAAGAAGCACCTGCGCACGGGCTTCGAGGAGATGGAGTGGGGCATCCTCAAGCGCCGCGTCCTCGAGGGCGGCTCTGAGGAGAATGACGACTGGAAGGTGGGACACCCGCTGGTCTTCCCCTTCTACATGCGCGTGGGTGGCGCGGGCATCGACCAGATGCAGATTCGCGTGCCCATCGACGACACGACAACGTGGAAGCTCTTCTACTCCAATCACGCGCCGGACCGTGGCCAGTGGGAGCAGCAGGACCGTCCGGTGTTCTACGAGTACTTCTGGCGCGACGACCAGGGCCGCTTCATCACCGACTACATCGAGGGCCAGGACATCATGGCCTGGGTCAGCCAGGGCCCGGTGACCGATCGGACGCAGGAGCACCTCGGCCGATCCGATGCGGGTGTCGCCATGCTGCGCAAGATGTTCAAGGAGAACATGAAGCGCGTCGCCAACGGCGAGGATCCGCTGGGCACGATCCGCGAGCAGCACGACATCATCCCGCTGCCGTGCGAGCGTGACAAGTTCGGTGCGGAGCGCGAGTTCGCCGAAGCTTTCATCACCATGGGTTCCATGCGCTACAGCCCGCAGAGGCAGCAGCTGCTCGACCTGCATGCTGACGCCTGGGCTCGCCGTGAGAAGGCCAGCGCGGGTGCCTGATGACGCCGTGGACGATCAGGCAAGAGTCGCCTTGAGCGATCTCCCGCCTGATCCGCATCGCCTGCCGCCGCCCGGGGCGTGGTTCGCTCCCGATGCCGAGCGTCACCTGCTGGATCGGCCGAAGTTCTGCCCCATGTGCGCGGCAAGCATCGAGGTGCACGGGGGGATCTCGACGGAGTACTGGACTGCGGACCAGCGCGTCTTCATGACCTGGTGCGGTGAGTGCGGATGGTTCGGCGACGTCGTGCGCTACGACATGGTGACCATCTCTGAAGAGGAGCATTAAGGACATGGGCACCCTCTCAAGGGAGTCGACCTGACCGCTCTCGTCTTCGACTTCGGCGGTCCCGTCCTGCTCACCCCGTTCGAGCTCCGCGCCGTGGGCGAGAGGTCGCTGGGCCTGGCCCCCGGGACCTTCGCGTGGACCGGCCCCTTCGATCCCGCTGCGGACCCGGACTGGCGCGACTTCCAGGCCGGGGGGATGAACGAGCGTGAGTACTGGGCTCGGCGCTGCGCTGAGTTCCATGAGATCAGCGGAGAGCCGGCGGAGATGCCCTCCTTCATGGCGCATCTCTATTCCGGCACGGAGCAGGAGCTCGTGCGCCCCGCCGCCCGCCAGCTCATCGCCGATGCCAAGGCTGCCGGCATCCCGGTCGGCATTCTCACGAACGACCTCACCGCATTCCACGACCAGACGTGGCTGGACCGGATGACGATCCTTCGGGAGTTCGACCACATGGTGGACGGACGCACCGACGGCATCATGAAACCCGATCCACGCGCCTATCTCCTGATGGCAGAGCGCATGGGCGTGGAGCCCGCAGACTGTGTCTTCATCGACGACCAGCCGGGCAATCTCGCAGGCGCAGATGCTGTCGGGATGCGTACCGTGCATCTGGACCCGGTGAATCCCGGCCCGGGGTTCACCGAAGCCCGCCAGATGCTGAGCCTGGCCTGAGGAGGAGTCATGTCCCGACCCTTGCGCGTCGCCATCGTCGGCTCAGGTCCCTCGGGGATGTACGCCGCTGATGCACTGCTGAGCCAGCAGGACATCCCCGTCTCCGTCGACATCATCGACAAGCTCCCCAGTCCCTTCGGGCTCGTGCGCTACGGCGTGGCACCGGACCACCTCAG
>JBMOIL010000059.1:0-13790 GCA_049317345.1 Candidatus Nanopelagicales bacterium | reverse complement strand
GCGTCATCGCCGACTTCGACGCGGTCGAGATCGCACGTGGCCTCGTGGCCCCGGACGCCGAACTCACCGCTGCTATCGATGCCAAGGGGCTTCCCCTTGATCACGCAGGTCGCGCCAAACTCGTCATCGAAGCTGCGCGTGAGGGTTACCGGACCGTGCGCCTCCTCGCTGGAGATCCCGTGTTCGATGGATCCCTCGCGGTGGAGTCGGCGGCCCTGCGCAAGGCCAAGGTTCCCTTCGAGATTGCGCCGGGTGTGAGCACGGCCGTGGCCGTCCCCGCATACGCAGGGCTGGGACTCACGGGCCGACGCAGCCGCGAGGTGCATGTGGTGAGTGCATCGGACCCCGAAGTCGACTGGACCCCGCTGGGTCGCGATCGCGTCACCGTCGTGGTGCCTGACGGCGCCGACGCCGCACCGGCGATCGCCAAGGCGCTGATCACCGCGGGACGCCCCGGCGAGACCCCGATGATCATCACGCGTGGCGGCACGACCGTCGAGCAGCGCTCCATCATCACGACGCTCGACGACGTCGCTACCGACGTCAAGAACGCCAAGCAGGCGGGCCCCGGCGTGGTCGTCGTGGGTGAAGTCGTCACCCAGCGCGACCGCATGGCGTGGTTCGACGTCAAGCCGCTCTTCGGGTGGCGGGTTCTCGTGCCGAGGACCCAGGACCGCTCCGACGACCTCCTCGATCGGCTGGTGCGCTTCGGCGCGATCCCGGTTGAGGTGTCCACCATCAGCGTCGAGCCGCCGCGCACGCCGCAGCAGATGGACCGGGCCGTGCACGGTCTGGTTTCCGGGCGCTACGAGTGGATCGGCTTCACGAGCGTCAACGCCGTCCGGGCTGTGCGCGAGAAGCTCGAGCAGTACGGCCTGGATGCCCGGTCCTTCGCTGGCCTCAAGGTCGCCGCGGTCGGTTCCGACACCGCCGAGGCGCTGGTCGCCTTCGGCGTGCAGCCGGACCTCGTGCCCGTCGGCGCGACCTCGACTCAGGCACTGCTCGAGGAGTGGCCTCCCTACGACGAGTTGATCGATCCCATCAACCGCGTCTTCCTCCCGCGCGCGGACATCGCCACGGAGACTCTCGCGGCAGGTCTCTCCGAGCTGGGCTGGGAGGTCGAGGACGTGACGGCGTACCGCACCGTGCGTGCCGCACCGCCGCCCGCCGAGACTCGCGAGGCGATCAAGTCCGGTGGCTTCGACGCGGCGCTCTTCACGTCGAGCAGCACGGTGCGCAACCTCGTCGGCATCGCTGGCAAGCCGCATACGACGACGATCATCGCGTGCATCGGCCCGCAGACAGCGAAGACCGCCGAGGAGCACGGCCTGCGCGTCGACGTTCTCGCTGAGGACCCCACGCCGGTGTCGCTCGCCGAGGCGCTCGCCGCGCACGGCGAGGAACTGCGCCTTGCGGCCCTTGAGGCCGGGGAGTCGTCATGGCGTCCGAGCCGTCGCCGCGCGGCTGCGCGCCGCAAGGCCACCTGAGTCCTCAGATGACCAACTCCAGCGACCGCACCGTGGTGCACGTGCTGCGCCACGGAGAGGTGCACAACCCGGAGGGTGTCCTCTACGGACGCCTGCCCGACTATCACCTCTCCGATCGCGGTCGGGCCATGGCGGATCGTGCGGCGCAGGCTCTCGCAGACCGAGACATCGCACGAGTCGTGGCCTCACCTCTGGATCGCGCGCAGGAGACCGCGGCTCCGATTGCGGCCGTACACGGGCTTGAGATTGTCACCGACCCACGCGTCATCGAGGCGGCCAATGTCTTCGAGGGCCAGCGCGTGGGGGTCGGCGACGGCGTACTGCGCCAGCCGCGAGCCTGGCGGCACCTGTGGAATCCCCTCACACCCTCCTGGGGTGAGCCGTACGTCGAGCTGGCCGACCGCATGACCGACGCGATCCACGACGCACGCGATGAGGCGCGCGGCCGGGAGACCGTCATCGTGAGTCACCAACTCCCCATCTGGATTGCCCGCCTGCACGCGGAGGATCGCCGGCTCTGGCACGACCCCCGCACGCGCGAGTGCTCCCTCGCTTCCCTCACCTCATTCGAATTCGACGGGGACCGCCTCGCTTCGGTCGTGTACTCCGAGCCCGCGGCTGATCTCCTGCCCGGCGCCAAGGGCCGGGGTGCCTGACGCACCTCGGCATGTGACGATCGAGATATGCGACGCCTGATCCCCGTGCTGGCCGCGGCCCTGCTTCTCACCGCGTGCGGCTCCGGTGCCAGCGACAGCGAGGGGGCGGGCACAGCGTTCGTCGCGGGAGATGGCTCGATCGTGCTCATCGCGCCCGAGGAGCGCGGACCTGCCCCCGATTTGGTTGGGCCGACCCTCGAGGGTGGCGAGTTCCGACTGCGTGACCACCTGGGAGAGGTCGTCGTGCTCAATGTCTGGGCCTCGTGGTGCGCCCCCTGCCGAGCCGAAGCTCCCGTCCTGGAGACCGTCTGGCGTGAGATGGAGGGGGAGGGCGTGCAGTTTGTCGGGCTCGACACGCGTGACACCGAAGCAGCGGCCCTCGCGTTCCTCGATGCCTACGACGTGACCTATCCCAACGTCATCGACGCTGACGGACGACTGCAACTGCTCTTCAGCGACACCCTCCCGCCGCAGGCGATCCCCTCCACGCTCGTTGTCGACCGAGAGGGGCGTGTCGCCGGGCGCATCATCGGCCGCGTCACCGAGTCGACGCTGACGGCGCTGATTGAGGACGTGGCGAAGTCGTAGGCTGCTGACGTGGGCATCGCGGAGACCGTGGCGAGCGGGAGCCTCATTCTCGCCATGCTCCTCGCCTTCGCCGCGGGAATCGTGTCCTTTGTGAGCCCCTGCGTGCTCCCCCTCGCCCCCGGATACCTCTCGTATGTCACCGGTCTCACCGGGGCGGAGATCGCAGGGGAGGAGCGCGGGGGCACCACCACGGTGGTGGTCAAGAGCCGCGTGCTCCTGGGCAGCGTGCTCTTCGTCATGGGCTTCTCCGTGGTGTTCGTCTCCTATGGACTGCTCTTCGGTGGGCTCGGTTCGCTCCTGCTCGAGTACCAATCGATCATCAGTCGCATCCTCGGTGTGATCGTCATCGTCATGGGCCTGTCCTTCATGGGTGTGATTCCCGGCATGCAGCGCGAATGGCGCATGCATCGGATGCCGAGTTACAGCGTGTGGGGTGCACCGGTGCTCGGGGTGCTCTTCGGCCTCGGCTGGACTCCCTGCATCGGGCCGGCGCTCACCGCCGTGCAGAGCCTTGCCTTCACCGAGGGGAGTGCGGCACGCGGCGCCCTGCTCTCCTTCGTTTATTGCCTCGGCCTGGGGCTGCCCTTCATCCTGCTCGGGCTGCTCTTCCGTCAGGCTGCGGGCACGCTCGCCTGGGTGCGCCGCCACTACATCCTCATCATGCGTATCGGAGGCGGCTTGCTCGTGGCGATCGGCATCCTCCTCGTATCTGGGCTGTGGGACTCGATCACCATCTGGATGCGCACGCTCGTGCCGGGATTCGAAACACCGCTCTAGGAGACCTGGAGGCGCGAGGGCGAGCTTTCCGGGGCAGACTGGCAGGGGATGACTACGACGACCGACCTGCCCTCCACCGAGCCCGCGGCCCCGCCGCCGCTCGGCACGGTCGGCTTCGCTCGCTGGTGCTGGCGGCAGCTGACGAGCATGCGGATCGCGCTCATCCTGCTCTTCTTTCTCGCCATTGCCGCCATCCCCGGTTCGGTGCTCCCGCAGCGCGGCACCGACCCCATCCGGGTCAATGACTGGATCGAGGGCAATCCGACGTGGGGGCCGCTCCTCGACCGACTCGGCTTCTTCGACGTCTACGCCGCCCCGTGGTTCGCTGCCATCTACCTCCTGCTCTTCGTTTCAGTGATCGGGTGCGTCCTGCCCAGGACTCGCCTGCACTGGCGCGCCTTGCGCAGCGCCCCGCCCGCTGCACCGCGGCGACTTGATCGCATGCCGCAGCACCGCTCCTGGGAGTCGACCGCTTCAGCCGAGGAGATCCTGGACCGCGCATACGCCGACCTCAAATCCCGGCGCTGGCGAGTGGCACGCGGGGACGGCTGGGTCGCTGCGGAGAAGGGCTACTGGCGCGAGACGGGCAACCTGCTTTTCCACGCCGCCCTGATCGCGCTTCTCATCGGCGTCGGCTACGGCGCGCTCTTCGGGTGGCGAGGCAACGTCATCGTGCGCGAGGAGAGCGGCTTCTCCGACACCCTCACGCAGTACGACGCATGGGGTGGTGGTCGGCTCGCCGACCCCGCGTCCCTGCCGCCCTTCGCCTTCACACTCAATGACTTCCGCGTGGACTTCGAACGCGACGAGGCTCAGCGGGGAGCGCCGCGCCTCTTCGAGGCCGAGCTCACGCTCTGGCCCTCGCCCGGCGCGCCCGCGGAGGCGGTGATGGTCCGCGTCAATGAGCCACACAGTGTCGATGGAGCCAAGATCTTCCTGGTGGGTCACGGCTACGCCCCCATCCTGCGGCTCACCGATGCCCTGGGCCGGGTCGTGCACGACGAAGGTGTGGTCTTCCTCCCCCAGGATGGCAACCTCACCTCCACGGGGGTCCTCAAGGCCCCTGATGCCACGCCGTCCATCGGCATCGAGGGCCTCTTCCTGCCCACGGCCGCCGTCGATGATGTGCGCGGCCCGCACTCGACATTCCCCGAGATCGATGATCCGGCCGTCTTCCTCTCGGGGTGGGCCGGTGATCTCGGCCTCGACTCCGGCGTACCCCAGAGCATCTATGCACTCGACACCGAGGGCATGACCCAACTGGGCATCGAAGCCCTGCGTCCCGGCGAGACGTGGGCACTGCCCGGCGGCAACGGGACCGTGGAGTTCGTCGGAGTCACCCGCTGGGCCTCCTTCCAGATCGCTCATGATCCGGGCAAGGAGCCCGCTCTCGCCGCCGCGATCGTGGCCCTGGTCGGCCTCATGATGTCCCTCTTCATCCAGCGTCGCCGGGTGTGGGTGCGTGCCAGCGAGTCGGCGTCGGGGGCTACCGTGGTGAGCGTCGCCGGACTTGCCCGCAGCGATGAGGCAGATCTCGCGCCCGAAGTCGACGCGGTGGTCGAAGCGGTAAGCGAAGGGAGAGGCACGACATGACGGCAGCATCCCTGGCCGAGTGGAGCAACCTCGCGGTCTACTCCTCGATGCTCGTGCTCATCGCCGCCCTGATTGCCTTCGCTATCAGCTTCGCCGCTCGTGGCCAACGGGTCATGTCGCCCGATTTGGTGTCCGTCGGAGCAGGAGCATCGATTCCCGGCGCGGCCCAGCCCGACAGGGTCGACCTGGCCGACCTACCCGGCCCCGGTCGGCGGGCGGGCAATGCGGCCATGGCGCTTACCTGGCTCGCCACCGCGCTGCTGCTTGTGGGTCTCGTGCTGCGCGGAGTCTGGGCGGGGCGCGTGCCGTGGGGCAACATGTACGAGTTCTCACTCGCATGGACCTTCGGGATCCTTGTCGTGTTCCTCGCCGTGTCGCTGCGACGCGATATTCGCTGGCTCGGCCTGCCGGTGGTGTTCCTGGCGCTGCTCAGCCTCGGTCTCGCCGTAACCGTCCTCTACACCGAGGCGGCGCAACTGGTCCCGGCGTTGAAGTCATGGTGGCTCATCATCCACGTCGCGTCGGCGATCATCTGTGGCGGCGCCTTCACCGTTGCCGCCGCGATCTCGGTCCTCTACCTGTGGCGTGATCGCGCGGAGCGCAAGGGCAAGGTGACCGGCATCGTCGCGTCGCTCCCTGACGCTGCGCGACTCGACACCCTCTCCTACCGCATCCTCGCCTTCGCCTTCCCGCTGTGGACCTTCGCGGTGATCAGCGGCGCCATCTGGGCGGAGAACGCCTGGGGTCGCTACTGGGGCTGGGATCCCAAGGAGACCTGGGCCTTCATCACGTGGGTTATCTACGCCGGATACCTGCACGCGCGATCAACCGCAGGATGGCGCGGGCGTCGCGCGGCGTACATCTCGCTGTTGGGCTTCGTGTCGTTCCTCATCAACTACTTCGGCGTCAACATCTTCGTCAACAGCCTGCACTCCTACGCCGGGCTGTAGGTGGCCGCGCGCGATCCCTCCTTGCCGAGTGCGCAGTTGCGGATCGTTTTTGAGGGATTTCGGTGTCCGCAACTGCGCACTCGGCGAGGAGCGGCACGGTCAGAGCAGGCCTATCACTTGCGTGTGGCCGATCAGCTGCGTGTGGATGATCCAGGAATCAGGCGGGAGCCTGGCCGTCGGCTTCGCCGCGGCGACGCTTCATGCGCTCGACCCAGGCGTCGTCTCCAAGCTGGCGCAGGAACGCTGGATCGTCATCGGGGGCGACCGGCCCGCGGCGGCGTCGCCGGCCCTGGCCTCGCGGGCGCCCGGCCAGCAGCCAGAGAAGGCCGCCAAGGAGTGGGATGAGGACGACGATGAGCAGCCAGACGAATTTGGGCAGGGTGCGCACGTTCGAACCGGCGGTGCGCAGGACGTCGACGATGAACCAGATGTAGACGGCCAGTCCGAGTAGGACCGCGATGACCCTGAGCATGCTCACCTCCCGATGACACGATAACCCCCCGGCGTGACGGGCGCGCGGTCGCGCCTTCACCCCGGTACGGGGCTGTGCCGCGTCCCGTTTAGCGTGGTGGGATGCGCGGGATCGCGGTCTACACGGCTCTTCGGGTGGCGCTGCTCGCTGCCGTCTGGCTTCTCATCCAGGTGGTCACCCCCATGAGAGGGCTCCTCGCCCTCGCGGTCGCGCTCGTTATCTCCGGCGCGATCAGCTTCGTCCTGCTCGATCGGTCAAGGGATCGGGCGAGTGTCGGCCTGTCCCGCGTCTTCCGGGGGATCGACGAGCGCATCGAGCGCAGCAAGGTCGCCGAGGATGTCGATGATGAGCCGCCCGTGCGTGAAGCGCCGGCGTCAGGACAGAGCGAGTCCCGCCCCCAGCAGGAGGCCGTAGGCGAGGACGAGCAGGCCGGTGGCCTGCAGGACGGGCACGAGGTCGCGACCGGAGGCGCCGCTAGTAACGGCGAGGACGGGACGCATGGCCAGGGCAGCGGAGACGATGCCGAGCCAGGCGAAGGGAAGTCCGAGGCCACCCGGTAGTGCGATCGGGGGGATGACGGCGTACGCCGAGACGATGAGCACGACGTAGGCCACGCGTGTGGCGCGGTCTCCCATCCGCACGGCGAGGGTGCGCTTGCCGACGGCCGCGTCGGTCGGGATGTCGCGCAGGTTGTTGGCCACGAGCACAGCGCAGGTGAGTGCCCCTACGCCGATCGCTGCAGCCCAGGCCACGGCGGGAACGACGAGTGCCTGGACGTACGCCGTTCCGACGACGGGCACGATGCCGAAGAACGCGAAGACGAAGACCTCGCCGAAGCCGAAGTAGCCGTAGGGCTTGGGGCCACCGGTGTAGAGCCACGCGGCGAGCAGCGCCACGGCTCCGACGCCGAGCAGCCACCACTGCCCCGTGAGTGCGACGAGGATGAGGCCCGCGACCGCGGACACGAGCAGGCTGGCGAGGGCGGCTCGTCGCACCTGCCCGGGAGCAGCGAGCCCCTGTCCGACGAGACGGACCGGGCCCACGCGCTCCTGGTCAGTCCCTCGGATCCCGTCGCTGTAGTCGTTGGCGTAGTTGGCGCCCACCTGCGCCGCGATCATGACGACGAGTGCCAGGCCTGCTCGCAGGGGTTGGACGGCGCCGACGGTGGCAGCGGCACCTGTGCCCACGGCGATCGGGGCAATGGCAGCGCCCAGTGTGCGCGGGCGAGCACCCTCGATCCACTGGCGTGGCGTGGCCATGCGCCCTCCCGGTCAGCTGTCCTGCGCGAGGGCGCGCAGGGCGAGGCGGTCGATCTTGCCACTCGGCAGCATCGGCAGGGAGTCGACCGGCACGACCTCCGGTCTTGCCGCACCGCCGAGTCGCTCGACCACGAGTGGGGCAATGGCGGTGAGGCCTGCGACGTCCTGCATGACGACGAAGGCGACGAGTCGGTGGCCCTGGCGGGCATCGGGCACACCCACGACCGCTGCCTCGCGGACTCCGAGCTCACTGCGCACGATCGACTCGACCGCGCCGAGTGCGACGTTGACCCCCCGCACGGTCACGACGTCGTCGACCCGACCCGTGATGCGCAGCCGGTCGCCCTCCCACGTGCCGTGGTCCGAGGTGCGGAAGCGTCGCGTGGCTCCGCTGCCGGCAAAGGCTTCCGCGGTCTCCGCGGGCAGGCTCCGGTATCCCGCGGTGACCTGCGCGCCGACGATGTCCACGCGTGCGTCGTCCGAGAGTTCGATGCCCACGCCCGGGAGCGGGACACCGTCGTAGACGCACCCGCCCGTGGTCTCGGTCATGCCGTATGTCGTGACGAGTGGGATCCCGGCATCGCGCGCGCGTGCGGCGAGCGATTCCGGGGTTGCGGCGGCACCGACGAGGACGGTGGTCGCCGTGGCAAGCCAGGCGGTGCCCGCGGCCGAATCCAGAATGTCGGCGAGTTGCGTCGGCACCAGGGAGATCGCAAAGGGCTCGTTGACGCGCAGGGCCAGGAGGTCCTCGACGCGGAAGGGGGCGGCGCCACCGACCGACGGCAGCGCGTGCAACGCGGTGCCCGCGAGGAACGCTCGCACGATTGCCCCGAAGCCGCCGATTGAGGTCACGGGCAGGGCGAGGATCCAGGAGCATTCACGCAAACCGGGGATGTGCTGCCACGATGCTTCGACCGCGGCACGCAGGTTGGTGCGCGTGACGAGTACGCCGCGCGGCGCTCCGGTCGAGCCGCTCGTCGCTGCCACCAGCGCGGTGTCGTCATCCTCGACGGGCTCACCGGGACGCACGCACGCCGTCACCATGGCGGCGTACTCGGCGGTGACATGGCGCGAGGGCTGCGGGATGAGCGCGAAAGGGGCACCGTCGCCCTCCATGCGTGCAGTGAGGGCCGCACGGGTCGCCTCGATCCCCGCGGGACCGGGAGCCACGTCGACCGCACGCAATAGGAGTGCCGCCATGCGGACGAGACTAGGCCTGACTAGGTTTGGCGCTGCCGGTGATCCCTGCCGGCCCACACGAAGGAGTTGCCGGTGCCGCAGGAGTTTGATTCCCGCACCCGCTATCCCCTGCCGCCCGTTGTGGCCGAGGGGTCACCTGCCTTCACCGATCCGGGGTACTCGAGCATCGTCCCGGCGTGCGAGTGGGTGAGTGCGGGGGACTACGGCGATATCCGCTACGAGCACTCGTCGGGTGACGACGCCGGCATCGCCAAGATCACCATCAATCGCCCGCACAAGCGCAACGCCTTCCGGCCGCAGACTCTCTTCGAGATCTCCGATGCCCTCAACAAGGCTCGGGATGACGACAGCATCGGCGTCATCATCCTCACGGGCCAGGGTGACTGGGCCTTCTGCAGCGGCGGCGACCAGATGATCCGCGGCGATGATGGCTACATCGGCGATGACGACGTTGCCCATAAGGGCATCGGACGACTCAACGTGCTCGATCTGCAGGTCCAGATTCGACGTACGCCGAAGCCGGTTGTCGCCATGATCGCCGGCTACGCCATCGGCGGTGGACACGTGCTTCACGTCGTCTGCGACCTTTCGATCGCCGCGTCCAATGCGCGCTTCGGTCAGACCGGGCCCAAGGTCGGTTCCTTCGATGGCGGTTACGGCTCCGGCCTCCTCGCCGCCACGATTGGGCAGAAGCGCTCACGCGAGGTGTGGATGCTGTGCCGCCAGCACGGCGCGGAGCAGGCCTACGACTGGGGTCTCGTCAACGCGGTCGTCCCCCTCGCCGATCTCGAGCGGGAGACCGTGGAGTGGGCGCGCCAGATGCTGGCCCTGTCGCCGCTGGCCCTGCGCATGCTCAAGGCCTCGCACAACGCGGCCGACGACGGGCTCGCCGGCGTGCAGCAGCTGGCCGGTGACGCGACCCTGCTCTTCTACATGACGGAGGAAGCGCAGGAGGGGCGCGACGCCTACGCTCAGCGACGCTCGCCCGACTTCGCTAAGTTCCCGCGCCGCCCCTGATCGACGTGGACGTCACACTCTCCGACATCCTGCGCGATGCCGTCCCCTATGCGCTGCCACTCGCGCGGCGCTTCCGCGGGATCGACGTGCGCGAGGGGCTGCTCATCCGAGGACCGAGCGGATGGGGCGACTTCGCCCCCTTCGATGACTACGCCCCACGTGGTTGTGCGCTGTGGCTCACCTCCGCGGTGGAAGCGGCCTTCGGCACCTGGCCGGAGCCACGACGCGAGATCGTCCCCGTCAACGCGATCATTCCCGCCGTCTCCGCCCAGGACGCTGCGGCACTCGCGCGCCAGGCTGTGCTTGAGCACGGGTGCACGACCATCAAGGTGAAGGTCGCGGCGATGGGTGAGGTGCTTGCCGATGACGAGGCGCGGATCGCGGCCGTGCGCGATGCCGCCGACAGTGCGCTCGCATCCACCGAAGGCGGCAGCGCCAGTATCCGACTCGATGCCAATGGTGGCTGGTCCGCGGATGATGCGGCGCGCGCACTCGGCCGCCTGGGGGCGTATGGCATTGAGTACGTCGAGCAGCCGTGCGCGACGATCGACGAGACGCTGACTCTCCGGCGTGTGATCGATCTGCCCATCGCCCTCGACGAGTCGGTGCGCTTCGGCGATCCGCGCGCCTTCGAGGCCGCGGACATCGTCATCCTCAAGGCCGCCCCCCTAGGAGGTGTCGCCGCCGCACTTGAGCTCGCTCGCTCCTGGGGTGGCCCCGTCGTGGTGAGCGGATCACTCGACTCCGCCGTCGGGCTCGCGAGCGGCCTGGCTCTCGCGGCGGCGCTCACCGGCGATCCACCGGCCTGCGGACTCGGCACCGGCACGCTCCTCGCGCGCGATGTCATCGCTCCGCCACTGGTGCCCTTCGACGGGCACATGCCGGTCGAGCGGATCGCACCCGACCTCGACGCCCTCATGGCAGCGCGCGACCTCATCGGAGATTCGCGGGCGCGATGGTGGCGACAACGTCTTGCCGATGCCTGGGAGTCCGGCGGTGCCGGACTCGTCGAAGCCTTGGATGCGTGAGAACCTTCCCGTATGTCCGTCCCGTCGCCCCGGGTCGCCGTCTGCGTCGTCGAGGAACTCATCGGCGGCGGCGTGTGCGATGTCGTGCTGGCGCCGGGATCAAGGTCCGCCCCGATCGCCCTCGCGCTGGCCGATGCGGAGCGGCGGGGGCTGGTGCGCCTGCATGTGCGGATCGATGAGCGCAGTGCCGCCTACCTCGCACTCGGGCTCGCCCGTGGATCGGGAGCCCCCTGCGCGGTCGTGACCACTTCCGGCACGGCCGCCGTCAACCTCCACCCGGCGATCGTCGAAGCGGCGTACTCAGGGGTCCCGCTCGTCGCGGTGACCGCGGATAGACCCGGCGCCGTGCGAGACAGTGGAGCCAATCAGACCATCGATCAACGCGACCTCTACGGCGCGGACACCGTCACCTGGGTCGATCTCGAAGGACTCGAGGAGCTGGCCCTGCGCGACGTCGTCGCGCGCACCCTCAACCTCGCTGTCGGGGAGCGTGGCGGGCCTGTGCACCTCAACCTGCCGCTGAGCGAGCCGCTCGTCGCTCCCGGCGACCATGCCATCGGCGAGGTGCACGTGCGCGCACGCGATGCAGCATCCGCTCGACAGCGCCACGCCCTATCCGATCTGCTTCCGGCAGGAGTCGACATCGCGCGGGGCATGATCATCGTGGGCGACTTCGACGACCCTGCGGTGCGCGATGACGCAGCTGCGCTCGCCGACACCATGGGCTGGCCCCTCGTGAGTGAGCCCTCGGGCAACCTGTCGTCCCATCCGAGAGCACTGCAGCACGGACCCATGGTGCTGGGCTGCGCGGCCGATCTTGACCTGCTTCCCGACGTAGTGCTCACGGTGGGGCGCGTCGGGCTGCACCGCTCCGTGTCCGCCGCCATGGGCGCAGCCCGAGCGCACGTGGCTGTCGACGTCCCGCCGCGTCTGGGTCGTGTCGATCCCCTGCGGACGGCATGCGCGGTGGTCGACACGGTGCCCTTGGCCGAATCGTCCGCGCTCGATCCCGAGTGGGCGGCTCGCTGGCAGGCGGCCGATGCGATCGCCGCACGCGTGGTCGCCGAGGGCCTCACCACCGATCAGCTCACCGGACCGGTCGTGGCGCGCGTGGTCGCCTCGCATGCGGGCCTCGAGGACCTTCTGGTGGTTGGGGCGTCCTGGCCCGTGCGCCATGTGTCCTCCTACGCCGGGCCTCTGCGCGCCACGTGCATCGGCAATCGAGGGACGTCGGGCATCGACGGCGTGGTGTCCACCGCGTGGGGTGCGGCGGTGGCACACGCGGATCGACATCCCAGCGCGACGACGTACGCACTCATCGGCGACCTCACCGCGATCTACGACCGCAATGGCCTGCTCGCACCGGTGCAGGAGCCGCGGCCACGCCTGGACTACATCGTGATCGACAACGACGGCGGCGGAATCTTCTCGTCCCTGGAGCAGGGGGCACCGGACTTCGCACGCGACTTCGAGCGGGTCTTCGGCACTCCACATGGGGCGGATCTGCGACAACTGCTTGCCGCGCCCGGAGTCGACGTCATCGAGGTGGATTCCGCAGAGCAACTGCGCGATGCGCTCGAGGTGCCGGCGGCGGGAGTGCGTGTCATCGTGGCCCGGTGCGGGTCCCGGTCGGAGGAAGCCGACCTCATCCGTTCTTTGCAGGTGGAGGTCCAGGCTTCCCTGATGAGGTGAGCGGCGCGGTCATCCGCACGATCGTCGGCCCGAGCTCCGGGTCGGCCGCTCGGCTCCACTCCAGGTCCATGCGTTCGAGCAGACGGACCATCCCGCCGTTGCTGGCCAGCACAAGCGCGAGGACCTCGTCGAAGCCCTGCCTGCGTGCGAGTTCGACCAGGTGCTCGAGCATGCGGCTGCCAAGGCCGCGACCCTGCCAGATGTCCTCGACGATGACGGCGATCTCCGCCGTGGAGGTCTCGTCGGGGCGATCGGGGAAGACATTGCCCAGGCCAACGATGTCACCGCGCCAATTGACAGCTACGAGAGTCGCACCCCGGTGGCCGCCAGCGATGCGGCGCAACTGATCCTCGCGCCAGTGGGTGTTGGGAGTGAAGTAACGCTGATAGCGCGTCTCCTCGGATGAGCGCGCATGCATCTGTGTCACACCCTCCGCATCCTCGGGACGAGCAAGGCGGATCACGACCTGCGTGCCATCGCGCAGGTACTCCACCCAGCCGAAGCCGCCCGCGCCGGCTGGAGTGCTGGCCACGGCGTCGACCAGGCGAAGCAGCGCCGAGGCGCGTGCCCGCTCAACCGCCACAAAGGGAGCGCCCTCGCGGTGGAGCACGACATGGTGATCCGGCGTCCACTGCAACCGCATGACATCGCTGGTTGCATCCTCACCCTCGGTCGCGGGCTCGACGGTCCACGAGTCTGCGAGCACGAGGTCGGCGGCCGCGCGCGGAGCTCGCTCGGGATGAACCACCAGTTCGGCGGCCGCATCGAGGATGCGGGTGACCAGATCGTGTTCATCCTCCGGGATTCCGGGAGCGGCGAGCACGCGGTGGCCGGCAGTCGCGAGCGAGCGTGTGAGGTCCTCGCGCGTGATGGCGTCGGGGGCGGTGCAGATGAGATCGATCAACTGCGTGCCGTCATCCTGCGCGTGTGTGAAGAGCGAAAGCACGTCGGCGCCCACGAGTGCGAGGACGCGGAGCACGCGCGCTGTCGCTGCCGATGTAGCCGGTGCGACGACGCGGATGCGCCACGGGCGGGTCGGGCCGTCGTACGCGCGGCCCTGCGGGTCGATGG
>JBMOIL010000058.1:0-13867 GCA_049317345.1 Candidatus Nanopelagicales bacterium | reverse complement strand
GTCAGTTGTTGAGTCAGGCCCCTCTAGGGGCGACTCAACAACTGACCACTCGGCGCGGTGGTGGTAGTGGAGGGGGAGGAATGGAACTAGCGCGGGCCGGCCCGGCCGATCGCCTCCGCGACGATCTCCGCGCTGATGCCCACGAGAGGCAGGCCACCGCCGGGATGCGATGAGCCACCGACGAGGTAGAGCCCGGGCACGGGGGAGATGTTGGCGGGTCGCAGGAAGGCTGCACGCGTGCCGTTGCTGCTCGTGCCATAGATCGCGCCGCCGGGTGCGCGCACATCGCGCTCGAGGTCGGCCGGTGTGCGGATCTCGCGCCAGAGCAGTCGATCGCGTACGTCGAAGCCGCGCCGTGCCATCACCTCAAGCACATGGTCGGCGTAGGACTCGCGCAGGGAATCCCAGTCCACCGGTCCTTGGCGCGGTGCGTTGACGAGCACGAACCACGACTCGTGGTCGTCGTCGGGACGCATGCGCGGGTCATCGGGAGCGCAGACATAAATCGTGGGATCCGCCACGGGCCGACCGCCGAAGACCGCGTCGAACTCCGCGTCGTAGTCGGCGGGGAACCACACGTTGTGGTGCTGCAGCCCCGGGGTGCGTCCGCGCACGGCGAGGAGCAGTACGAAGCCGGAGAGCGAGGGGGTCGCGCGGCGCAGCGTGCGCAGGGGCTTGCGGCCGCGGGGATCGTCGATCATGTCGGCGTAGAGGTGCTCGGCATCGGAGTTGGCGACGACGATGTCGGCGTCGATGCGCTCACCGTCGGTGAGTTCCACGCCGGTCACGCCTGCCGCGTCGGTGATCACCCGGCGCACATCGGTGCCCGTGCGCATGACCACGCCACGCTCCTCGCACCGCGCAATGAGGGCATCTGCCAGGGTGGCGAGCCCGCCGCCGAGGTGCCAGGCGCCGAATTCCTGCTCGACGTAGGGCACGGTCATGAGCGCCGCCGGAGCCTTGCGCGGATCCGATCCCTGGTACGTCGCATACCGATCGAGCAGCGTCACCTGGCGCGGATCGCGCAGGTGTTTGCGGCCGAGTCGGCGCAGGCTGGTGAAGGGTGCGACCGCCTTCACCTCGCGCGGATCGGTCGCCAGCTTGATGAGCGTCCCCGGACCTTCGAGCGGCGACTGGATGAAGGGGCGGCGGGTGATGCGCCACACCTCCGCCGCGCGCGCCATGAGTCCCCGCCAATCCTCTGCGGCTGCCCCACCGAGCTGCTGGCCCATGGCGCGGGCGATGCGTGCGGGGTCGGTGCCGGGAACCTCGAGTGTGCTGCCGTCCGCGAAGCGGTAGGCGAACGCCGTGTCGAGTGGCTGGACGTCGACCGACTCCTCGAGGGCTTTGCCAGTCTTGAGGAAGAGATCGCGATAGACGGCAGGGAGGGTGAACAGGCTCGGCCCGGTGTCGAAGACGAAGCCGTCGCGCTCGTAGCGAGCAAGTTTGCCGCCGAAGCGCGAGCCCTGCTCGAGCAGGGTGACGTCGTGGCCCTTGACCTTGAGGCGTGCGGCGGCGGCCATGCCCCCCACACCGCCTCCGATCACAACGACGCGAGCCACACCGCCAGCCTAGGGTGCGGCTCCTGGTGGGCTGGACACGCTGCTTGTCCGCCTGGCAGCCTGAGCCCGTGACGCGGATGCGGTGTGCGATTCGGCCGGTGGCGAGCCTGGTTCTCGCTGGCGCCCTCGTCGCCTTCGGTGCATCCGGTGCCGTATCCGCTGCGCCGCCCAAGGCGGGAGACCGCTGCCCCAAGGTGGGTGCCGTGGCCAAGGACGCCCAGGGGCGCTCGCTGGTGTGCGTGAAGAGCAAGGGCGGCAAGCTCACCTGGCGCGTGGGCAAGAATCCGGCTCCGCCACCCTCACCCAGCCCGGCGGGTGTGCCGTACGAGTGGTCGGGCTCCTGGGAGCGCGGCTGGCAGCGCGTCAGTACGCCGCCGCCATGCCCGAGCAACCTGTCGAGCCTCTTCACTCACCTCCCCTTCGACGCGACCGACGTCACGTCGATCCGGCGCCCGGGCTACTCCAATCCGCAGTCCGGCTACAAGCCGCACGGTCACGTGCGCTTCTCGCCGGCCGATGCCGACGGCGTCCAGCGCATCGTGGCCCCCGCCGATGGCTGGCTCTACGCCATCGGCCGGTACCAAGAGGCCTACACGCCCGGCAACGACCAGGTCATCCTCGACTTCTTCACCGACTGCGGTGTGATGTGGCGTTTCGATCACCTTCGCGACGGCACGCTCGCTCCTGCGCTGCAGACAGCGGTGGATCGGATTGCACTCCGAGAGGACTCCCGGACCACCCGTGTGACGCCTGTGCGCGTGAAGGCGGGAGATCTGATCGCCACTGCCGTCGGCGCGACGGACTGCGAGGTGGGCAGGCCCCTGTGCATTCCGCCGGGTGGCCCCAACTACTTCGTCGACTTCGGCGTGTACGACCCACGCCAACTCAACGCTGCCGCGCTGGCCAACCCCGCGTATCTGCGGGATGCCCCCATGGAGAGCTTCAAGGGCATCGCCGTGTGCTGGCTCGATCTCTTCCCGGGCTCCCGGAGTGCTCTGAACCGACTGGCCGAGGGCGACTCCGACTATTGCACCGTGCCCTGACTCGGCTCCGCGCTCAGCCGCGTGACCACAGGAAGACGGCGAGCGCGACGCCCGGGGCCGCCCAGACCCACCACCAGCGCGTAAGCCAGGGCGACGATGAGCCCGGTCAGCGCTGAATCACGGCAGCGGCCGCCCCCGCCATGTCAGGGTGCCGGCGCGGTGACGGTGCAGCGAGGTGACGATGAGGCCAGCGAAGACCGCGATGGAGACGGGCTGCAGGGCGATATCGGGCCAGATGCGCTCGCCGGTGCGACGCGCGACGACGTAGCGGCCAAGGACGCCCGCTCCGTAGCCGACGACGCCCCACACGCGAGCGCCTCGACCCGGGCCGACGAGTGCGAAGACCGGCGGTGCGACGTAGGCCAGACCCATCACGGTGACCATCGCGTACGCGACCGGTGAAGGCTGCACCGCTGACCACACGGACTTCGTATAGCCGTCGTAGATCTCCGACCACGAGGTGTACATGCGACACGATGCCACCGCGCTGCCATCGGCGGGAGCGCCCTGGAAGCCGGCGCGCTTGAGTGCGCGCAGGATGCCGACGTCCTCGAGGATCATGTCGGAGACAACCGTGTGCCCGCCGCTGATGCGATAGGCACGCGCATCGACGACGAGGAACTGTCCGACCGCCGCCGCCATGGAGGGGTAGTGGCTGCGCTCGGCGATGCGGATCGGCAGTGCTGTCGCCCAGGACCAGACGACAAGCGGCTGCATGATGCGCTCAGCTCGTGTGACCGCCACCTGGCGTGGGTAGGGGGAGAGGAGGTCGAGGCCGCCCTCGCGCATGTGGTGGATCGTTGACGCGACCGCGCGCGCGCTGAGTTGCACGTCGGCATCGACGAAGACGAGTACGTCGCCGGTGGCCTCCTGGGCGAGGCGATGGCACGCCCAGGACTTGCCCAGCCACCCACCGGGGGGCAGGTCGTCAGGCCCGTCGATCACCTTGACGCGGGGATCGGATCCGACGACCTGGCGGATGACATCGCCGGTGCCATCGCTCGAGCCGTCGTCGAGGATGAGGATCTCAAGGTCGGGCAGACCCTCCTGGGCGAGGAGCGAACGCAGGGTCGGTGTGATCCGCTGGGCCTCGTCGCGCGCGGGGAGCAGGATCGAGACGCGCTCGGCGACGGTGACGCTCTCATCGTGCGGACGTCGGATCATGCGCATGTTGATCGCTGCGTGAGCGGTGAGCGCGGCTGCGGTGATGGCTCCGGATGCCGCTACCGCGCGAGCGATGCTGCGCATCTTCATGGCCGCCCCGTCCTCACAGGCGCACCGGCCTCATGGCCTGCGCGTCCACGAGATCCACGCCCACGGGATCACGACAGCGCCCATGATGATGCCGCCCCACAGTGCCACCCACGGGCGACCGAAGAAGACCGCGTTGGCAAGGACGTTGGAGAAGTAGACCCACGCGAGCATGAGGGTGGGCACTCCGTCGCCCACCGGCTTGCGGACCGGCAATCGGGCAAGGAGTGCCATGATGATGAGTGCCGTGATCACCCAGCCGACATAGTTGGTGAGGGGGATGCCCGGGACTCCGGGCAGGCCCGGATCGGGGGAGGACCAGGTCCAGTGGCCTTCGCTCACCATCTGGGGATCGAGGAAGAGGTCCCAGGCGGCCAGGATCCACGCGCCGAAGACGACGACGCCGGCGCGGGTGCGCGAGATGCGTTGCGCCGCGAGCAGCGCGGGGTAGGCCATCATCGCCCAGGCCATCATCACGATGATGGGTACGCCGATGAGGGTGGGCCCGAGCGTGGAGTTGTAGGAGTAGGCGCCGAAGGGGAAGCCCGTGGCCACCCCGACGGCCTCCATCGCCCCGCCCACTCCTCCCGCGATCGCGACGTAGCCCAGGGCCCATGCCCAGCCGCGCGTGAGCCATGCATGGCTGAGCGAGGCGAGGAAGAAGCTCACGACGGTCGCGATGGTGAGGAAGTCGCGTGCCGGCTCTGCGAGTAGCCAGATGATCTGACCGCCGATGGTGATGCCGGCGAAGAGCCACGGCAGCCACTGCCAACTCACCGGCAGGCGCCGCCCTTCGGAGTGCGGACCCTGGTAGACGCGAATGCTCATGTGCCTATGCCCGGCACACTCGCTGCCTGCGCTGCCGTCTCGCGCACAAGGGTCGTCGTCACGACGGGCACATCCCACATCGGTGCGTGACCGCAGTTCCACAGCACCTCCCAGCGCGCGTGCCCCGGCGCGAGGTCACGCTGCTGGAAGCGCGGTGCGGGCAGGAGTCGGTCGTTGTCGCCAAAGGCGACGGTGACGGGCACGTCGTCGGGGATCGACTCTGCGCGGTCGAAGCGGCGGTGCAGGGCCCCATCGTGGGCCTGGGCGAAGCCGCGGGCGTCCGCCTGGGCGTAGGCGGCATCCACGGCGACCCGGAAGGGGACCGATGCGGTGCGCTCGGAGCCGGTGCGGACCAGCGCCCGGCGCAGGGGGCCGACGCGCATCATCGCTGGGATGACGCGCCTCGTGGCGACTGCTGCTCGCCGGTTGAACTGGATCGCCCCCATCGGCTCGTGGATCGGCTCCCACAGCCCGGCGGGGCAGAGCGCGGTGACGCTCAACGCGTAGCCGTCCGCGGCCGCTTCGAGCGCGGTCCACCCACCCAGTGAGTTGCCGACGAGGTGCGCACGGTCGATGTCGCGCTCGGCGAGAAAAGCGCCGACGGCACGCGCCATCTCCGTGGTCGGGGTCTCCGTCTGGCCGGGGATGGGATCGGAGTCACCATGGCCGGGCAGATCGACGGCGTACACCGTGAAGTCGCGGGCGAGATCGTCGACGACGAGATCCCAGCAGCGGCGTGATGACGCCAGGCCATGGATGAGGACAAGCGGGGGCCCCGAGCCCGCACTGTCGAAGGCGAGACTCGGCACGGATGCGCTGCCCGATCCGCGGGTCATGCCACCTCCTCCTCGTCCGGACACACCCTAGGCCGATGCTCCTGAGGGGGTGCCTCGCGGGACTACGCTCCCCATGAGGAGGTGGAGCGTGGGGCGATCCCGGTCGACGGAAGATCACATTCCGCCCAGGCCGCCCCTTCCGACGCCCTACAACACCCCCGACCACGTCTCCCCGGCGTTCCGGCGCATCGGCGGGTATGCCTGGCGTCTGGCCGCGATCGGTGTGGTCCTGTGGGGCCTGCTGCTCCTCATCACCCCGCTGCAGACCCTGATCCTCGCGCTGTTCTTCGCGCTGCTCGTCGCCGCGTGGCTCATGCCGCTCGTCAACGTGCTGGCCAAGTCCATGCCGCGCTGGCTCGCCGCCGTCATCTCGCTGCTGGTCTTCGCGGTCGCCGTCGGCGCGATCGTCACCTTCATCGGCCTGCAGACCGTCTCGCAGTGGGAGGGCATCTCAAACGCCTTCAACCAGGGCGTGACCGACCTGCAGACCTGGCTGCGCGAGGGACCGCTGCAGATCACCGACGCGCAACTCACCAGCGTCTACCTCCAGGTCGAGGACTTCATCCGCTCCTCCGGAGGTGACATCGCTCTCGGGGTGCTCTCGGGCGTCGGCAGCGTCCTGGGCGTTGGCACGGCACTGGCCGCCGGCGTGTTCATCCTCATCTTCGTCCTCATCCAGCCCCGTGAGCTCTACGGCTGGTTCGTGCGCTGGATGCCCGCCCGCAATCGCGAGGTCATCGGCCAGACGGTGCGCATCGCCTGGCGCGGCTTCTCGCAGTATTCGCAGGGCCTCGTGCTCGTGGCGATCACCAACGCGACCCTGGTGACGATCGTGCTCCTCATCATGGGTGTGCCCCTGGCGATCCCGCTGGGCATCATCGTGTTCTTCGGCGCCTTCATCCCCTACATTGGCGCACCCATTGCGATGCTCCTTGCAGCGTTCGTCGCCCTCGTCACCGATGGGCCGCTCGCCGGAGCGCTCGTTATCCTGCTCATCTTCGTCATCGGCCAGCTCGAGGGCAATGTGCTGCAGCCGCTCATCATGGGGCAGACCGTCAACCTCCATCCCGTCGCGATCGTCCTCGTCACGGCCACCGGGGCGGCGTACTTCGGGCTGCTCGGCGCGCTCATCGGCGTCCCGCTCGCGGCGGGTGTCTACGGCGCCATGCGCTATCTCACGGGACCGGTGCGCACCGAAGACGGTTCGCCGCCGGAGCCTGCACCCGCGGGCGAGGGGACCTTCTAGCTCGACTCTCCTCGCTCGACCCTCTCGCCCTGCCCATGGCATGCTCGGCGCATGTCCGGAGGTCATGCGCACTCGCTGACGCGCTGGGCATGGCTCTCCATCGCCGCGGCTGTCGTCACCATCGGCATGAAGACCGTGGCCTATCTGCTGACGGGCTCGGTCGGCCTCCTCTCGGACGCGTTGGAATCTGTCGTCAACCTCGTGGCAGCCGTGCTGGCCCTTATCGCGATCGCCGCCGCAGCGAAGCCGGCTGATGAGCGTCACCAGTTCGGCCATGGCAAGGCGGAGTACCTCTCCGCAGGTGCCGAGGGCGTGATGATCCTCGTGGCCTCGGGACTCATCGTCTACGCCGCCATCGATCGACTCCTGGATCCGCAGCCGCTGGAGGACCTCGGCATCGGTCTCGCCGTCACGCTCGGCGCGACCGTGATCAACGGGGTCGTCGGCCTGGTCATCCTGCGCCAAGGCAGACGCCATCGGTCCATGGCCCTCGTCGCGGACGGCAAGCACCTCATCACCGACGTTTACACCTCCATCGGCGTGATCGTCGGCATCGCTCTCGTGGCAGTGACCGGCTGGCTACCCCTGGACTCGATCGTGGCTCTGGCCGTGGGCGTCAACATCCTGTGGACCGGATTCATCCTCGTGCGCAACGCCGGGCGCGGACTGCTCGATCATGCGCTGCCCCAGGAGGAGACCGCTCGCGTGCTCGAGGTGCTCCGTGACTTCGTGGGACGTTATCCCGCGGGGGAGTTGGAGTTCCACGGTCTGCAGACGCGCGAGTCCGGCCGAGACCAGTTCGTCTCCATGCACGTGCTTGTGCCGGGCTCGTGGACCGTGACGCGAGCTCACGACCTGGTCGAGGATGTGGAGGCGGCGATCAAGGACGTGCTCCCGCACGCGCAGGTCCACACCCACCTCGAGCCGTGTGAAGACCCACGCTCGCACGAGGACTACGCCCACGGCCCGCGCGTCGTCCGCGAAGAGCCCTGAACCACCCGGCGTATGTGAGGGGACTTTGGCTCTATGCCTAGGCTCTGCCTCATCGGATGACCCCGGGGACTGAGGAGGATCCATGTCACTTCGTCTGGGAGAGCAGGCGCCCAACTTCACCGCCGAGACCACGGACGGCGCGATCGACTTCCACGACTGGAAGAAGGGCAGCTGGGCGGTGTTCTTCAGCCACCCTGCCGACTTCACGCCCGTGTGCACCACGGAGCTCGGGCGCACGTCGGCGCTGCAGGCGGAGTTCACGCGCCGCGGCGTCAAGTGCATCGCGATTTCGGTGGATCCGCTTGAGTCGCACCGCGGCTGGGCCGGTGATATCGGTGATGTCGGTGGAACTGATCTCAACTTCCCGATCATCGCCGATCCTGACAAGACCGTCTCGGAGCTCTACGACATGATCCACCCGGGAGAGGGTGACACCTCCACGGTGCGCTCGGTCTTCATCATCGATCCCAATGACAAGGTGCGACTCACGCTCACCTATCCGAAGTCGGTCGGGCGCAACTTCGACGAGATCCTTCGCGTCATCGACGCCCTGCAGCTCACCGATGCGGCACCCGTCTCGACGCCTGTCGACTGGCGTCCCGGGGACCGCGTCATCGTCTCGCCCATGATGTCCACCGAGGACGCCCAGGCCCGCTTCGGCGACGTCGAGGAGGTCAAGCCCTACCTGCGTTGGACGCCGCAGCCCAAGGTCTGAGGCTCTCAGGCCTTCTTCAAGGCCTTGAGAGTCCAGCGCGTGAGGACGCGTCCCGTGACCGTGCCCGCGGAGTCGGTGATCTCGCAGGAGATCTCGATCTCGGGGCGCGACCCTGCGTCGAAGGTGGCGCGCGCCGCGTCTATGTCACCGTTGACGCGTGCGGTGGCGGTCACGTCGCCGCGCGCGATCGCGAGGTAGTCCATCGTCGCTGTCACGGGCAGCAGCACGGCGCGATCCATCATGTCGCCGAACGCCGCGATCGCGGCGGCACCCGTCGCCGATTCAGCGGCGGCGAACATCACTGCCGCGTGCGGACCCCCGACATGGTTGCGGCGCTCCGGCTCATCGCGCAGGACGACCACCGTGCGCTCCGGCGTCGCCTCGAGGTATTCCAGGCCCAGCGTCGCGACGTAGGGCACGACCTGGTGCATGAGCGGGCCGATCTGATCACCCGGGATCCCTGCCATGCCACCCGAGGCTAGCGGTGCGAGACTGGCAGACGTGTCCGAGGCCGTCGACGATGACTACCCCTGGCCCGCGGAGCCGTGGGTCCGAGCCCTTTTCGTCATGACCCTCGAGGGCGCCGCCGCCGGTGTGGATGGGCGCTCAGGCAGCATCTCCGGCCCGGCCGACCTCGAGGTCCTCCTCGCCGTACGCCGCTGGTCGGATGCCGTGGTCGTGGGCGCCGCCACGATGCGCCTGGAGCGCTACAAGCCCATGCGCTCGAGGGAGGCCGTGTCCGCGGAGCGCCTCGCACGGGGCAGGAGCGCGGCACCCCGGCTCGTCATCGTGAGTGGCAGCCTCGATCTGCCGTGGGGTGATCCGGCGTACTCCGAGTCCACTCTGCCTCCGCTGATCGTGACGAGCGCTTCCGCGACCGAAGACGTGCGTGCTCGCGTACCCGAGACGTGCGAGCTGCTCGTCGCTCCGGGTGATCGTGTCGACCCCACATGGTTGCGCGCGCAACTGATCGAACGTGGCCTGGAACGCATCGTCTGCGAGGGAGGCAGGTCACTGCTCGACGACTTCGCCCGCGCAGGTGCCATCGACGAGTGGGCGCTCACCCTGTCGGGGCGTGCTGGTGCGTCTGAGTTCACGCCCGTCGCCGTGCGCACGGATGATTCCTTCGTCTTCACGCGCTTCGTCCGTAGGGGGTCTACGTGAGTGACAGCCAGTCGCCTGTGCTCCTCATCAAGGGGAGCGCTCGGAGCATTGACTCCACGCTCGTCATGGGTGTCGTCAACGCCAGTCCCGAGTCCTTCTCCGATGGAGGTCGTCATGCCTCCTTCGACGCACAGATCGGGCTCGCGGCATCGCTGATTGAGGCGGGTGCGGACATCATCGACGTCGGGGGGCAGTCTGCGGTCACGAACCAGCCTGCCGTGGAAGAAGAACTCGAAGTCGAGAGGGTGCTGCCGATCGTCGAGTGGCTTCACCGGCAGTTCCCCGACGTGCTGGTGAGTGTCGATACGTATAAGCCGCGTGTGGTCGATGCCGTGCTTCAGGCGGGTGCGCACATCATCAATGACGTGAGTGGGCTGCGTTACCCAGAAGTCGCGTCCAGCTGCGTGGAGCACCAGGCGTCGTTGGTCATCATGCACACGGCGGCGCCTCCGAAGGTCCGCCTCCAGGACCCTGCGCTGTACGCGGATGTCACGGCGGATGTCGTGGGCTTCCTGCAGGAGCGTATGCAGGTGGCGATCGAAGCAGGTGTGCCTCGTGAGTCGCTGATCCTGGATCCTGGGCCCGACTTCACGAAGACGCCCTACCAGACCGTGGAGATCCTCCGGCGCATCGACGAGCTCCGGGCTTTCGGCAGGCCGCTCCTGCTCGCCCTATCCCGCAAGGACTTCCTCGGTGCGATCACCCACCGCACACCTCGGCAACGCGATGCGGCGACGGCGGCGGCTATCGCGCACCTGGCCGTCACGCCGGGCAACATCGTGCGCGTCCACGACGTCGCTGCCGCCGTCGACGTCATTGCGACCATCGATGTGCTCGTGGGTCGACGGGATATCGAGCCCGACTACGTGCTCCCGGACTCGCTGCGATACGAGAAGCCCCGTGAGTGAGGCCACCATCGGCTGGTCTCAGGCATCCGAGTGGGATCTCAGCAGAGTCATGGCGCTGAAGGGCAGCCATCGGATCGCCGTCGTCATTCCTGCGCGCAATGAGCAGCAGACGATCGCGAGTGTCGTCCAGATCATCAGATCCAATCTGGGTGACCTTGCGGATGACGTCATCGTCATGGATTCGCTCTCCTCGGATGCGACTGCTGCAATCGCCGCTGATGCCGGGGCGCAGGTGCACTCCGTGGCCGAGGTGCGTCCCGACCTCGGCGTGCATGCGGGCAAAGGCGAGGCGCTCTGGAAGTCCCTCTTCGTGACAGATGCCGACGTACTGGTCTTCATCGATGCGGACCTGACGGACTGGGGACCGCATTTCGTCACCGGTCTTGTCGGACCCCTGCTGGCGGACCCCCGGGTGATGCTGGTGCGCGGCTTCTACGACCGCGTGCTCAACGTCGGGTCGTCACCGTCACTCGAAGGGGGTCGCGTCACCGAGCTTGTCGCCCGGCCGTGGCTGGCACTGCATCGGCCGGAGCTCGCGGGAGTGATCCAGCCCCTCGCGGGGGAGTGGGCGATCCGGCGGAATGCCTTCGAGCAGCTATCTGTCCCCATGGGATACGGGGTCGAGCTCTCGACCCTGCTCGATGTCCACGACAGGTTTGGCCTCGAGTCGCTTGCGCAGGTCGACCTCGGACGACGTGCGCACCGGCACCAGAGTTTGCACGACCTCAGTGCCATGGCTCTCGAGCTCATGGTGGTCGCTGAGCGTCGTGGCCGGGAGGGGCGAAGTCCACAGGGGAGGATGAGCGACCCTGGGGAGATGGTCACCCTCCGATTGCCGACCGTCGATCGCTCGTGGAAGGTCCGCGAGGTGCCCACGGGGGAGCGGCCCCCGCATGAGGACGTGTAGTGATCTTTGAAGTCGCAGTGATGGGAGGACGACATGCCTGAGCCCCTTGATGCCGATGAGTTGGGCGCCCTGGGCGAACGACTACCCGCATGGCATGTGGGTGACGGTCGCCTTGTGCGTGATGTCGAAGCGCCGACATTCCCCGCAGCGATCGAATGGGTGGTGATGATCGCCCAGGCGGCCGAAGCAGTGGACCATCACCCCGACATCGACATCCGTTGGCGCCGGCTGCACCTAGAGCTCTCGACGCACTCCGCGGGTGGCCGCATCACCGACCTTGACGTCACACTCGCCGAGCGCATCGACGCGATCGTCGGCTAGGTCGCCTCCGCCGCGGGGGGAGGATCGGCTGCCGTGGTGTCCTCGATGAGGGCATGGCGCTTGACGTAGATCTGCGTCAGCGCCAGCACCATCGCGCCGACGGGCACGGCGAGGAGCGCGCCGGCGACCCCGAAGAGCGCCGCACCGAGCAGCACGGCGACGAAGCCGTACGCCGGGTGGACGTCAACCGCCTTTGCGCTGATGCGCGGCTCGATCGTGAGGTTCTCGATCTGCTGGTAGATCAGGGCGTAGACCAAGACGATGACGCCGAGCCACGGATTGCCGCTGAGGAGGCCGACGATGACCGGCAGGATGATCGAGATGTAGGTGCCGATCGTCGGCACGAACTGCGCGACGATGCCGGTCCACAGCGCCAGCGGCAGCCAGTAGGGGAGCCCGATGATGGCGAAGACGACTCCGCTGCAGAACGAGTTGACCGCGGCCAAGATCGCGCGGGCCGCGACGTAGCGTCCGGTCTTATCGGCCGTGATGTCCCAGACATTGAGGAAGACCGACTGCGACTGAGTCGGGAGCATGCTCGCGATGTAGCGACGCAGGCGTGGGCCGTCGGCCGACAAGTAGAAGGCGATGAGTGCAAAAGTGAAGAGTCCGAAGATGCCGCCGATGAGCGACACCGCGAAGCCGAAGATCCCCTTCGCCGCGTCGGCAGCGATCTGCTTGAGCGCTTCCTGGTCAAGGTTGACCTGGGCGAGCAACTCCTCAGCGGTGTAGGACTGACCGAAGGTCTGGTTGAACCATTCGAGTCCCTGCGCGGCAAGGAGCGGCACGCTTTCGACGATCTCGATGATCTGGTCGACGAGCAGCGCGCCGAAGGCCGCGAGGAAGGCGACGAGGAAGAGCGCCACTCCGCCCATCACGAGGAGCGTGGCGAGGCCGCGGCGCATCCGCTTGCTGAGGACGTTGACCGCGGGTGCCATGGCGAGGGCGAAGAACCATGACATCAGCACGGTGAAGATGACGCCGCCGCCGTCCTCGAGGAGGAAGCGGATGAAGATGAAGATGAAGACCAGGGCCATCACGATGAAGCCGGCCCGCCAGATGAAGCCGGGGCTCACGGGCCAGCCGGGCCGAGGCGTCTCCATGGACATCCCGCCACGTTACCGCCCGAGGGGCTCGCTCCGCCGCGACTCTCCAGGTGCGGGTGCCCCGCTCGGGAGAGCCGCCTTCCTTGTGACGGCTGGGGCGGTAGGTTGCGCGGTGCACGTGCTGACTGCACAGGGGCACGCACCGTCGCCCCTCTGCTCCCGGTCGGTGATGCTGAAGGGTCGTGGCCAACGTGGCGTTTGCCATCATCGCGGGGTACCTCGCGGGTGCGCTCGCGGGCTATGCCGCATCCCGGGGTAATCGGGTCGCGGGCCAGTGGCGGCGCCTCATCCGCGTGCAGCTCCTGTGCATCAGCGCCGTCCTGTCCCTGCTCGCCGCGTGGCGCCTGCCTAAGGCTGCCGACCTGATCTGGCCTGCTCTCGTGACGGTCATCGCCGTCGCCCTGGTGGGCGTGGCCTACCTGCTGACGCCGAAGTCATCGGAGAGGGCCGGACGCGCCGTCCTCCGCGGATGGTCCGCCATTCCCAATCCCGGCTTCTGGGTCGTGCCCTTGGCCGCTGCCATCGCAGGCCCGGTCGGGCTCATCGTGGCCGTGTTCATCGACCGGGTGATGATCTTCTTCTTCGGCTTCTTCGTTTGGATCCTGCGCCGCCAGGCCCCCATCAAGCAGCAGATCCGGACTTCGTGGATCGACCAGGCACCCCTGATCGCGCTTGTCATCGGCCTGGTGCTGAACGCCTTCACCCAGCCACCCGCGTGGACGTCCGTGGCGCTCGAGTGGGCTGCCCCACTCCTGGCAGCGATCGGTGCGGCGATGTTCGTGGGATCAGTGCTGCATCCGTCGCAGCAGATCCCGTGGCGTCCCGGCATCCGCGTGTGGCTCGTGCTCATCGCGATGCGCATCGCGCTCCTGCTGCCCCTGGCATTCATCGCGCCCAATGCCGCCATTGCCGCCGTGCTCGTGCTGTGCGCTTTCAGCATCCCGGCGTTCTATCCACCGCAGCTATCCGTCCTCTACGGCTACGCCG
>JBMOIL010000057.1:0-14007 GCA_049317345.1 Candidatus Nanopelagicales bacterium | reverse complement strand
ATCGTCGAGGTCTACGCCGCGGGCAATGACGGCCCCGCCTGCGACACCGCGAGCCCAGTGGGTCACGGCGACAACACCTTCATCAGCGTCGGTGCCACCCGCGAGGACGGTTCCCTTGCCGACTTCTCCTCGCGCGGTCCCGCCACGGATGGCGGCACGGCTCCCGATGTCGTCGCACCCGGAGACAACGTCGTGACGGCCACAATGGACGGCGCCTACCAGTCGATCTCCGGCACCTCCTTCGCCGCGCCGCTGGTCGCCGGTGTCGTCGCCCTCATGCTGCAAGCGAATCCCGCGCTCATCGGCCAGCCCGAGGAAGTCCTGCGCATTCTGCGTTCAACCGCGCGAGGCATGCCGGATGACCAGTGCGGCGGACCACCCGACGCAGTCGACGGCGTACCCAATGACGCGACCGGTTGGGGATTCGTGCAGGGCGCCGAGGCGGTCGAGGCCGCTCGGGCCTGGCTGCGCTAGGGACGCGACGCGCTGGTGGGCACGTAGGGGCAGGTGAGATTGCCCGGGCGCTCCAGTCGCAATAGGTACGCCGTCACCGCATCGTTGACGCAGCGCGAGGGCGTGATGCCGTAGAGCACATGGCCGACCCCGTCGTAGGTGATGAGTGACGACCCCTGGAAGTAGGTGGCCATCTCGCGGGCCCACACCCATGGCGTCGCCGGATCGCCCGTCGCATTGAGCACAACCGGGGGCGTCGCCAAACGCAGCGGCCGCGTGAGCCTCGACACCGGATGATCCAAGACAGGAACGCCGGCACACCAACTCACCCAGGTGAGCGTGAGCTGTCCCGCGCGGGCAGAGCCGATCGCAGCGCTCGCGCTGGCCCAGGCGGCGGCCTGCTCGGTCGTGGGCCGATCGGAGAAGTCACCGCACATCACGAATCGCCTTGCGTAGAACGATCCGTAGTCAACATCGGCCCGGACCGCCCGGGGCAGCCCGAAGAGCGCGGCGTAGGCCTCGTCGATCTTCGAGATCGCGTCGGGGATCAGCGCCTGGGATGCGGCTGCGGCGAACATCCCTGCGAGGAACGACGCACGGGTGACCTCGCGGCCGTCTAAATCGACATAGGTGCGATTGTTGAGCGCGGAGATCACGCGATACATGCGCGTGCCATGTACGCGCCCGACGTTTGCCGCCAGCATGGCGAGTGCTGCCTGATGCGATGTGCCACTCACCGCGGCCAGCTCCCCGAGCGAGGAGTTGGGCTGCACCGATCCGTCGAGCACAGTCGCCCGCAAGCGCTCCGGGTAGCGCTGGGCGTAGACCAGTCCGATGCGAGTGCCATAACTCATGCCCCAGTAGGTCCACTTTCCGACGCCGAGCGAACGGCGCAGGGCATCCAGATCACGGACGACGTACTCCGTGCCGAGAAACGGGGCGATACGGCGATTGGCTTCGAAGCACTGACTATTGGCCGCCGCATTCTGGCTGAGGAACTCCTCCGTCACCGTCGGCCAGTCGATGGGGCCGGTCGCGGGGATGTCGGCAAGCCCCGGCGGCAGGGTCGTGCAGTCGGTCGGGATCGGTCGACTCAGGCCGATGCCGCGCGGGTCCCAGAGCACGATGTCGAAGTGCCGCTTCACCCGCGCCGGCAGGGCAGACATCACCGTCTTGACGACGAGGAGCGACGACGATCCGGGCCCGCCCGGGTTGAGCGTCAACGTGCCTCGACGCACCCCCTCCGCGCGGTGCACGGCTAGAGCGATCGCGGCGGTGTCGGGATTGCTCCGATCGAACCAGTCCATCGGCACGGTGAGGGTGCCGCATCGCCAACCCTTGAGGTCCGGAAGTGCGCAGCGGCCAAACTCCAGGGACGTTGCACCGAGCTGCTCCTGAGCCGTGGCGGGTGCGACGAGTAGAGCCGAACCGATGGCGAGTGCGGCTGCCGCCGCGAGGAGGTGCTTGTGCATGGCTAGGCGATCTCCATCGGGATGCTTTGGGAGTAGGTGAAGACATTGTCGGGGTCGACGGCGCGCTTGACCTCGACGAGACGCTCCAAGTTCGCGCCGTAGTAGGCGCGGCCCCAGTCATCGAGGTCGGCGTAGGGCCAGTTGACGAAGGATCCCTGCTCGGTGAACTGCGAGGCGTAGGCGAAGGTCTCGCGCTGCCAGTCCTGCAGGTCGTCGACCATTGCCTGCGGCTGCTCGCGCCACCAGATGGCGGGTCGCAGGAGGTTGTGGCTCGCACGGTGGACGTAGGCGGTCGCGTCGGAGGGGACATCGTTGACGACGCCACCGCTCCAGCACATGAGCCGCACCTCGGCGTTGGCATCCTCGGTGCCGCCGGGTGCGTTGATTACGCGATCGACGAGCTGGTCGAGTGCATCGGTCGGGATCGGGTCGCGGGTGAAGCGCGCCGCCTCGGCGAGACCGTGCTTGGGCATGTAGGGGACGGCGAGCCAATTGATCTGCGCGCTCCAGTAGTCGAACTCGCCCATGATGTAGTCGTCGGGATCCGCCGCCGCGAACACGGGCGCGAGCACCTCGCGTGCCTGCGCTGCGCTCCCCTGGTAGCAGCCATCGATGGTGAGGACGGGGAAGGGTGCCGCGAAGTCACGCACAGGGGTGTTGCCTCCCCCGAGCGGCCTCACATTGGTGATGCCGGTGAAGCCGGAGAGCTCCGGTGGTGCCTCGAGCATCAGACGGTCGAACGCCGACCACGCCGCCACGATGTCGTCGCGACCGCCGAAGCGGAAGCCGTAGACCGTGATGGTGGGCTTGGGGATGCGCACCAGGTTGAAGGTGAGCCGGGTGTTGACGCCGAAGTTGCCGCCGGCTCCGCCGCGCAGCGCCCAGAAGAGGTCGGCGTTCTCCTGCGCGCTCGCCGTGACCATCTCGCCGCTCGCCAGGACGATGTCGGTCGACTCGAGGTGGTCGCAGGTCATGCCCGCCCAGCGGGCGTTGTCGCCGATGCCTCCGCCGAGCACGAGCCCCGTGACCCCCACACCCGGGCAGGTGCCGATAGGGAGCATCCACTCGCCGCCGCGCAGGGTCTCAAGGAGGTTCGCATTGAGTGCGCCCGCTCCCAGCGTCACGCTGCCGCGCTGTGCATCGACCTCAACGGAGTTCATGGCGCCCGTAGCGATAAGCAGGCCCGTCGTCGTGGACGCTCCGATGTAGTTGTGCCCGCCGCCGCGCACGACCGGCTGGACGCCCTCCTCGCGGCACCAACGGACGCAGGTGACGACGTCCTCGGGGGTGGCGCACTGGGCGATGGCGATAGGCGTCACGGATTCGTAGACGTCGTTCTGCGGGAGGTTGACGGCGGCGAAGTCGGGGGCGCTCGGGGTGAGGAGCGTGCCCGTGAGCGACTTCGCGAGGGCATCCAGGGCTGATGACGAGCCCGACGATCCGCTGGTGCACGCCGCGAGCCCACCTGTGGCCGCGATGCCGGCAACCGCAGCAGCACCGCCGAGGAAGGCGCGCCGTGACACGTGATCGATGAAGCCCGGAGGTGTGGCCACCATGTCTCCTACGGCCGCATGGAAGCGGTCAGCTTGAGCCAGTACTTAACCCGGTCCTGCCAGGGGAATGCGCTCTCCACCGCCATCCAGTCCTCGACCCACTCGTCCGAGAGCAGGCCGTACCACAACTCCCCCGCCACGTATCCCTTGCCAAAATTCGTGCCGACGATCTCGAATTGGTGCTCCTTGCGAAACGTCAGGTAGTTGGTCCACGCCTGGTCGCCGTCGCCCTGGCGGTCGTCGAGCAGGCCGATCGATGCGGGGGTCACGCCGATGCTGCGCAGGGTCTTGGTGAGTTCGCCCGTGGTGGGGACGAATGCTGTCGCAACCACGCCAATGAAGTCGTTGGGGTCGCCGCCAGCTTCCAGAAGGCGCCTGATCAGATCCACGACGATGGCGAAGGTGATCTCGGGGTTCTTGATCTTCTCCAGTGACTTCATCAGCTGATCGAGTGCGTCGGTGGTGAGCTTGGGATCCAGGACCGCCCGCACGGAGACAGGGATCTTGGTGCCCTCGACGATGTCGCCGACCTGCCGGACGACGGGACCGGCCAGAGAGTTCAGGACGCTGACATCCGTGGCCCTCCGCCCCGCATCTCCCTCGAAGACGAAGGCGAGGGTCACCATGACATCGGCCGTGAGGTCGGTGTCCATGCCGATGAACTGGGTCTCTTCGAGGGGCCGCACCGCGAGGTCGCCCTCGAACCACGCATCGCCGGTGCCATCCGGGATCGACGCTTCTTTGCCCGCCTTGACCGAGCTAGCCTCCTGCGGGTCATCCGTTACCCACGCCCACTTCGTGCTGCCCGGGACACCCGTCGTGGACCGGATGCGGAGTACTGCGACGAATGGCTCGTCTCCGCCGAAGTAGTCCTCCTGGTCCTCGGGTCGGACGATGTCGTAGCCGACGAAGCCCTTGAGCATCGACGCGACCTCACCCGACGAGGAGGCCGACTCCACGGGCGCGGTGCCCGAGGTGCCGCAGGCGGCAAGACCCGCTGCGAGCACGAGCGTGACCGCGACTCGTACGAGCCTCATGTCAGTTCCTGCCGAGGGCCGCGAGCGCCACGCGGGCGAACTCGGAGTACCCCGCCTTATTGGGGTGCACACCGCTATCGCCTGCGATGAGGTACGGCGTGCCCGGGCACCAACCGGTCTCGGCGAACATCTCGGCGAAGTTCTCCTGCGTCGGCGTGGACTGATTGCTGGGACCATCGGTCCCGGTGGCGTCCTTGGCCGCGCCGAAGCAGTCCGCCGCGGTGTAGTCACCCGGCGGGACCCCAACGGCAAACTCCGGATCCGCGGAGATCAGGCGCGAGCCCTCCGAGTGCGAGGACTTGACCGTGTCCATGGCCTTGGCGATGGCGGCGTTGAGCTCCTCCCGGGCGATGAGCAGACCCGCGGGCGTGTAGTTGCCGAGAGCGAGAGCGGGCACCACGCGCGGGTAGGTCAGGACCAGGACCTGCGCATCCGTGCTCTCGAGCAGACGCGTGTAGACGGTGACGAGGGCGTCGTAGGTGCCGTCCTCGGTGATGATGCGGTTGAAGCAGGCGCGCAGCTCAGACTCCTGATCGGGCTTGTCGTAGGCATCGCACCTCTCACCCTCGCCGAGGATGACCTTGCCGAGCGTCGGATTGCCACCCAGCGTCATGAGCACGACATCGGGGTCCTGCGCCGCGACGGCATCGAGGCCGTTGGTGCCATTGATGGTGAAGAGATCCTCGGCCCACTCCATACCGGTGGAGCCGGAGATCGCGATGTTGACGTATGACTCAGCGGGCACACCGAGACCCTGCGCGACCTGTGCAGCCCAGGAGATCTGGTTGGCGTACCCGTAGTCCGGAGCGAAGACGAGAGGGTCCTCGGGTGTGCGCGCCGTGCCATTGGAGGAGCACAGGTCGTTCTTCTTGTCCGCGGGGATGGTCCCCTCCCCGACGCACGTGAAGAACTCCTCGCCCGTCATCTCGGTGCCATCGTCGTAGAAGCCGAAGCCGGCGGTGAAGCTGTCGCCGAAGGCGACGATCCGCTGGGATGCGGCAGCCGCGGCCTCCCCCGATCCCCCCGGTTGCACCGGCGCCGCCGCTGTCGACCCGCAGGCAACAAGGGCGACGGCAGCCAGGGGAATGCCGAGAACGCGCATGCTCATGGCAGCACGGTAGACACTCCATTGCACGTCACAGTCGCCATGTTCGGGAAACTCACGCGACCAGTGACACCTGCCTCGTGCGTCTGGCATGTCGGAGCATGCGTGAGTACACCGACTCCTGCGGAGTCAGGCGGGCCGCTACAGAATCGATCCCGGCGCGTACGCCGCGCCTGAGGGGTGCGACTCCGTGATGAGCTGGACGCGCTGCGCTATCCGCGCGACCTGGTCGCGCGCCGCACCGGTGAAATCGAGTGGCTCAGCGATGAGCCCGTCGAGGTCCGCGCGAGACAGGCCCAGCCGCGGGTCGCTGGCGAGGCGATCCAGCAGGTCGTTGTCGGCCTCGCCCGCGCGCATCGCGAGCGCCACGGCGACCGCGTGCTCCTTGATCGCTTCGTGTGCGGTCTCGCGACCCACGCCGGCGCGCACTGCGGCGATGAGCACCTTGGTGGTGGCGAGGAAGGGCAGGTATCGCTCGAGCTCGCGATCGATCACAGCGGGGAAGGCGCCGAACTCATCGAGCACGGTGAGGAAGGTCTCGAAGAGGCCGTCGATGGCGAAGAAGGAGTCGGGCAGGGCGACACGGCGTACGACGGAGCAGGAGACATCGCCCTCGTTCCACTGATCCCCCGCGAGCTCGCCGACCATGCTCGCGTAGCCGCGCAGGATGACGGCGAGGCCGTTGATCCGCTCGGAGGATCGGGAGTTCATCTTGTGGGGCATCGCGCTGGAGCCGACCTGGCCGGGCTTGAAGCCCTCGGTGACCAGCTCGGAGCCCGCCATGAGGCGGATGGTGGTGGCGGCATTGCTCGGGGCGCTCGCGACCTGCACCAGGGTCGTGACGACGTCGTAGTCGAGGGAGCGTGGATAGACCTGGCCGACGCTGTCGAGCACCCGCGCGAAGCCGAGGTGGTCGGCGATCGATAGCTCCAGTGCGGCGAGTGCTGCCGCGTCGCCGTCGAGGAGGTCGAGCATGTCTTGCGCCGTGCCGACCGGTCCCTTGATTCCGCGCAGGGGATAGCGCTCGATGAGGTCGGTGAGTCGGTCGTAGGCGAAGAGCATCTCGTCGGCCCAGATAGCGAAGCGCTTGCCGAGCGTGGTCATCTGCGCGGCGACGTTGTGCGAGCGACCGGCCATGGGCGTCTCGGCGTACTGCACAGCGAGGGAGCTCAGGCGCGCGAGAGCCGCGACGACCTTGTCGCGGGTGAGCAGGAGGGAGTCGCGGATGAGCATCTGCTCGACGTTCTCGGTGAGATCGCGGCTGGTCATGCCCTTGTGGATGTGCTCGTGGCCGGCGAGGGCGTTGAACTCCTCGATGCGGGCCTTGACGTCGTGACGCGTCACGCGCTCGCGCTCAGCGATGGAGGCCAGGTCGATGTCGTCGATCACGCGGGCGTAGTCGGTGATGACGCCGTCGGGGATGTCGATGCCGAGATCGGCCTGGGCATCGAGCACGGCGAGCCAGAGCCTGCGCTCGGCCGCGATCCGATGCTCCGGTGCCCAGAGCGCAGCCATCGCCGCAGAGGCGTAGCGCTGAGCGAGGACGTCGGGGATCACGCGCACATCCTCCCAGACTCCGGGGCGGCTACTGCCCGGCGGCGCGAGCGGCGATATCGCTGCGGTGATGGGATCCGGGCAGGTCGATGAGGGCGACTCCGGCGTAGGCACGCTCGCGCGCCTCCGCGAGGGTCGCGCCACGACCCACCACCGAGAGCACCCGCCCGCCACTCGCCACAACCTCTCCCCCGTTTTCGCCAGTTAGCGCGACTTCGGAGCCGTCAGAAGTCCCTCTAAGTGGCAAGAACCGGGTGCCGGCGTGGAGTACGTCGACACCGGGGAGTGCGTCGGCCTCGGCCAGGCCCGAGATGACGCCACCGGTGACGGGCGACTCGGGGTAGCCCTGCGCCGCGATGACGACGCACACGGCCGCGTCATCACTCCATGTCGGCCGGGCCACGTCCGCCAGCGTGCCCGTCGCGGCGCCCATGAGGAGATCGGCCAGCGAGGAGTCGAGGCGCGCGAGCACGACCTGGGTCTCGGGATCGCCGAAGCGCGCGTTGAACTCCACGACGCGCATGCCCTTGGAGGTGAGCGCGAGCCCGGCGTAGAGCAACCCGGCGAAGGGCGTGCCGCGTCGGCGCATCTCATCGACCGTGGGCTGCAGCACCGTGCGCATCGTCTCTTCGACGAGGTCATCGGGTGCCCAGGGCAGCGGGGAGTAGGAGCCCATGCCCCCGGTGTTGGGACCCGCGTCGCCGTCGCCCACACGCTTGAAGTCCTGTGCCGGGCGCAGCGGCACGACCGTGACGCCATCGGTCACGGCAAAGAGCGACACCTCCGGGCCGTCGAGGTACTCCTCGAGGACCACGGCAGAGCCCGCATCGAGGCAGGCGCGCGCATGGTCGAGGGCAGCCGCACGGTCTTCGGTGACGACGACGCCCTTGCCCGCGGCCAAGCCATCGTCCTTGACGACGTACGGCGCTCCGAGATCGTCGAGGGCCTCCTCCACCTCCCGGAGCGTGCTGCAGACGGCAGGGCGCGCGGTGGGCACGCCGGCTGCCGCCATGACCTCCTTGGCGAAGGCCTTGCTTCCCTCGAGCCGTGCAGCCTGGGCGCTCGGCCCGAAGCAGGCGATCCCGCGTGCGCGCACGGCATCGGCCACGCCTGCGACCAGGGGCGCCTCGGGGCCGATGATGACGAGGTCTGCATCGATGGACGTGGCGAGATCTGCGACCGCTGTGCCGTCGAGCAGATCCAGACCGTGCGCCTGCGCCTCCTGCCCGATCCCCGCATTGCCGGGCGCGATGTGCACCTCGTTCACCTGGGCGTCGCGTCGCAGCGCACGCACCAGCGCATGCTCACGGGCACCGGATCCGACGATCAGGACGATCACAAGGAGCGAGCCTAGTCGTGTCTGGTCGGAGGACCTGAGCCCACGACGTACGATGACCCCGTGATGCAGGTGTGGAAGGCAGGGGTCCTCGCAACCTCCGCCACCCTCCTCGCCGGATGCGGCCTACTCCCCTTCGGTGCCTCCTCGAGCAGCCCGGCGCCGAGCCCCACCGAGACGATGCCCTCCGCGGCATGCGCCACCGGGGATTCCGTCACGCCCCCTGATATCTCCGACTTCAGCGTGGACGGCGTAGCCGCGGAGCAGCGCACCGCGCCGCTGGTCGTCCCCTACAACGGCCTACAGGGCGGCACCCCCGTGCGGCCCATGGCGATGCGCCTGGAGGTCGTCACCTCCACCAGCGGATCGCCCGTGCGCTTCCGCGCCACCGGGGGGCTTCTCCTCGAGTCGCTCGTGGAGGACCCACTGGGCGAGGCAGAGGTCACGGTCTTCAGCGAGAGCGGTGTGGAGCGCTGCGTCGCCTCGGTCTACCTCTTCGCGACCACCGTGGGCGAGGCCAATGTCTACGTCGAGGGGCTCAACTCCGCGACCACGCTGATCCCTGTCGTCACTGCGCGCGAGGCAGCGCGCAACATCTCCCTCTCACTCACCGAGACCACGGTCGACGCCGGTGAGAGCTTCGAGGCGCTGGTCGGCGTGACCGACGTCTTCGGCAATCCCATCGAGAACGCCGCGGTCGATCTCTCCCTGCCCCCCAAGGGTTCGGGGCGCTTCGTCACCGGCGCCAACACCTTCACCGTGCTCACCGACCCCAAGGGCCGCGCATCCGTGGAGATCCAGACACGCAAGGGCGGATCGCTCACCGTGACGGCCAAGGGCGACCTGGCGGCGTGCTCACCGCTGGAGAACCAATACGAGTGCCCCGCCGAACGCCCCGTGCCCGGCTTCGAGCAGGCCAGCGGCACGCAGAAGGCCAAGGTGCGCGTGGTGGAGCCCAGTGCCGAGGTGACCAGCCCGGCCGCGGGCACGGCGTACAGCACCGGCGAGAAGTTCGACGTCTCCGGCAAGGTCACGGGCGTGCGCGAGGGCACGACCGTCGCACTCATCGTGGGCGATAGTCCCCTGGGGGCCAGCACCGTCAAGACCGACGGCACCTTCACCTTCAAGGACGTCGTCGCGCAGAAGGGCGGCACCGGCGACCTCGGCTACGTCGTCAAGGTGGGCGACCTCAAGCCGGTGCCCCTCGACATCACCGTCAAGGACTTCACCATCGTGTCCTACAAGCGCGTGGACGCAGGGCTGCGCTTCCGAGTGGCTGCGGGTGCGTGGAAGTCCGGCACGATCATCGAGCTCACCCGCGACGGCACGCCCGTGAGCAAGATCGAGGTCACCTCACCGGGTGCGGAGGTCGTCCTCTTCTCACCGGACCAGCCGGGCTTCTACCAGGTGCAGGTGAGCACGTCGCGCGGCATCGTCTACGGCCTCGACGTGCAGACCATCCTGTAGTCGCGGTCAGCCCGTGTAGTGCTTGTCGGTGATCGACAGCACCTCGTCGAGGATCGCCAGGCCTTCCTTGGCCTCCGCATCGGTCACCGTGCACGGCGGCACGACGTGGGTGCGGTTGAAGTTGACGAAGGGCATGAGTCCGCGCTTCTTGCACTCGACGGTGAACTCCACCATCGCCGGCGAGGTGCCGCCATAGGGTGCCAGTGGCTCCTTGGTGGCACGATCGCTCACGAGGTCAAGGGCCCAGAAGACGCCGAGTCCGCGCACGTCACCGATGACCGGGTGGCGCTCCTGGAGATCCCGTAGAGCCGGGCCGAGTACGTCGTTGCCGATGCGCTTGGCGTTGTCGACGACACCCTCCTCGGTCATCGCATCGATCGACCCGACGATGGACGCAGCGGCGAGGGGGTGACCGGAGTAGGTGAGGCCGCCGGGGAAGACGCGCTCGTCGAAGGTGGCCGCGATCGTGTTGGAGATGACGACGCCACCCACGGGCACGTAGCCGGAGTTGGAGCCCTTGGCGAAGACAATGAGATCAGGCTCGGCACCCCAGTTCTGCCATGCGAACCACTCACCGGTACGACCGAAGCCACTCATGACCTCATCGGCAATCCACACGATCTCGTACTTGTCGCACAGTGCTCGCAGGCCCTCGAGGTAGCCGGGCGGGGGGACGAGGATGCCCGCGGTGCCGACGACGGACTCGAGCAGGATCGCGCCGATCGTGCCGGGGCCCTCGAACTTGATGACCTCCTCGAGGTGCTGCAACGCACGCTCGGATTCCTGCTCGGGCGAGTCCGACCAGAAGGGCGACCGATAGGGAAAGGGTCCGAAGAAGTGCACCTGCTGGGCGGCGTACTCATTGGGCCAGCGGCGCGGATCACCGGTCGCCTGGATCGCCGCGCCCGTGTTGCCGTGATAGCTGCGGTAGGCCGACAGCACCTTGTGCTTGTGGGTGTGCAGGCGCGCCATGCGAATCGCATTCTCGACCGCGTCTGCGCCGCCGTTGGTGAAGAAGACCTTCTGATGCCGGGTGCCTGCGCGGTCGACGATGCGCTTAGCAGCCTCACCGCGCATGTCATTGGCGTGCTGCGGGGCGATGGTCGCTAGGCGAGCAGCCTGGTCCTGGATCGCCTTGACGACCTTGGGGTGCTGGTGACCGATATTGACGTTGACCAGCTGGCTGGAGAAGTCCAGGTAGCGATTGCCGTCGTAGTCCCAGAAGTAGGAGCCCTCCGCAGCGGCGATGGGCAGCGGCTTGATCTGCGCCTGCGCACTCCACGAGTGGAAGACGTGCGCGCGGTCGAGGTCGTAGACGCGCTGACCCTCGGCGGGATCGGGGGTGTAGTCCATGGGGGGCTCCTTCTCACACGGCTGGCTCATGCGACGAGGGAGAGCCTAGACCTGATGCCCGGGTGGGTCGGCCCAACCGCCCCTATCCGGCTAGCCGGGCGCGGAGGCGCTCCCGGACTACCGGCCACTCCTCCGCGGTGACAGAGAACATGACGGTGTCGCGCACCGTGCCGTCGGACCGGCGCTGATAGCGGCGCAGCACGCCCTCGTAGACCGCCCCGAGCTTCGCAATTGCCGCCTGGGAGCGCCTGTTGCGGATGTCGGTCTTGAGCTGCACGCGCCCGAAGCCATGATCGAAGGCCCACGTCATGAGCAGCAACTTGCACTCGGGGTTGACCTCGGTGCCCCAGACCGAGGGTGAGTACGCCGTGAAGCCGATTTCCATGCGCGCATCGGCCAGGCTCACGTCGAGGTAGGAGGTCGTGCCGACGGCGCGTCCCGCCTGGCGCACGACCCATGGCCATCGGCCAGTCCCCGGGGCTGCTGCAAGCGTCGCGGCGTACTCCTCGACGGTTCTCGGCCGACCGGCCACGTGATCCCAGCAGGCATCGTGATCGAGCGCGGCGTAGAGCTCGGGAGCGTCGTCCGGGACGAACTGCGTCAGGGTGACCGAATCACCCACAAGCTCATGCGGTGGCGGCCACTCGGCCTGGGGCCAGACGACATCGTCAGGACGCGAGTCAGAGGGGATGGTCACGGCGCCAGTGTGGCAGTTCTCCTCGGGCAGCGCGCCTACGATGGCGGGGTGGACACCAGTGGACTGACCGAGGTCGGCTTCACCGAGATCGTCCAGTGGTCGATCCTCATCGGTGTCGCAGCAGTCATCGCTTACTGGGTCTACCGGTCGATGGATCATCCGCTGCTGGCCCTCACTCAGACGCCCGCGGGGCCGCGGGCGACTCGGCGAGCGCTGGTGACCTACATCCTCGTCACGCCACTCCTGGTCACCGCATGGTGGACCTTCTTCAGCCTTGTTCTCATCGTCAACGAAAACGCCCTCAACCCTGCCCAGATCGTGATCTTCCCCATCGCGCTGATCATTGCGATCCGCACACTGGCCTTCATCGCACCTCGCGCTGCCCACGAGCTCGCGAAGGTAATCCCCATCGCACTCGTGGCCTTCGTCATCCTGGACGGCAATATCCGCAATACCGAGGAGATGGGGGAGACCCTCGATCAGATCGCGGAAATTGAGATCACGCTCCCCGCGCTGCTCCTCCTCTTCGCCTACGACTACCTACTCACCGCGATCTGGTACTGGGGATGGATCCGCTGGGGTCAGCCGCGCTGGCAGGCGCGTCGTTCAGGCAAGCATGTCGCGGACGGCGATGGTGGCATCGCGGTCCTGGCCGACACCGATGGCGCTGATGGGCGCGCCTGAGAGTTCCTCGAGGTAGCGCACATAGGCCTGCGCATTGGGCGGCAGGTCCTCGATCGAGCGCGCGCCCGAGATGTCCTCGGTCCACCCGGGAAGCTCCTCGTAGACCGGGCGGGCGTGATGGAAGTCGGTCTGCGTCATCGGCAGCTCCGTGATGCGCTGGCCCTCGATGTCGTAGGCCACGCACACGGGGATGCGCTCGATGCCGGTCAGCACGTCGAGCTTCGTGAGGAAGATGTCGGTGAGGCCATTGACTCGCGTGGCGTAGCGCGCGATGGGGGCATCGAACCATCCGCAGCGGCGCGGTCGACCGGTCGTGACGCCGACCTCTCCACCCACGCTGCGCAGGCGCTCGCCCCACTCGTCGAGAAGCTCAGTCGGGAAGGGACCGGAGCCCACGCGCGTGGTGTAGGCCTTGAGGATGCCGATGACACGCGTGACGCGCGTCGGACCGATTCCGCTGCCGGTGCAGGCACCGCCCGCCGTGGGATTGGACGAGGTGACGAAGGGGTAGGTGCCGTGGTCGACGTCGAGGAGCGTGCCCTGGCCGCCCTCGAGCAGGACGATCTTGCCCGCATCGAGGGCGTCATTGAGCACGAGCGCGGTGTCCGCGACGTGCGGGCGCAGCGGCTCGGCGTACTGAAGGAGCTCCTCGGTGATGGCATCGACCTCGAGCTCACGGCGGTTGAAGACCTTGATGAGGACCTGGTTCTTGTTGGCGAGCGCACCCTCGACCTTCTGCCGCAGGATCGAGGGGTCGAAGAGATCCTGGACTCGGATGCCGAGCCGGCCGACCTTGTCCATGTACGTCGGCCCGATACCCCGGCCCGTCGTACCGATCTTGGACTTGCCGAGGAAGCGCTCGGACACCTTGTCGAGCGTGACGTGGTACGGCGTGATGAGATGCGCACTCGCACTGATGAGCAGACGCGAGGTGTCGACACCGCGGGCCTCGAGTCCCGCCATCTCGTGCAGCAGCACCGCCGGGTCGACGACGACGCCATTGCCGATCACGGGGACGACACCGGGCGAGAGGATCCCGCTGGGCAGCAGATGCAGGGCGTACTTCTCGTCGCCGATGACCACGGTGTGACCAGCGTTGTTGCCGCCCTGGTAGCGCACGACATAGTCGACGCGGCCGCCGAGCAGATCGGTGGCCTTGCCCTTGCCCTCATCGCCCCATTGGGCGCCCAGAAGCACGATGGCGGGCATGGGGATCACCTCGAGACGCGCGGGGGAAAGTCCCCCGGGGCCCACGATGGGCCCGCAAAAGGCTAGCGGTTCTGGCCCGGCGGCGCG
>JBMOIL010000056.1:0-14200 GCA_049317345.1 Candidatus Nanopelagicales bacterium | reverse complement strand
GCCCAGGTGAGGAGGGCGGAGAAGACGAAGCCGGCGGCACCGATGATGCCCGCCCAGGCCTTCACGCTGCGCACAGCGATGGGAATCATCTCGTTGATGACGACGACCAGTAGAGCGCCCGCCGCAATCGACTGGATGATCGCCTGCAGCGAGTCCGAGGCGCTGTAGAGCACCTGGTACCCCACGGCTGCAAAGACCGCGCCGATGAGCACGATAAGGGAGAAGCGCAGCAGGACCCTGCCGATCACCATGCCGCCCGCGAGCAGGGCCGCCGCGATGCCGATCGCCTCGGGAATGGCGGCGATGAAGATCGAGCCGACCAGCGCTGCGGAGACGCCCACGGATGCGGTGTGCAGGGTGAGACCCACGGCGACAGACTCCGGTACGCCGTCGATGACCATGCCGATGGTGAGGTTGCGGGCCTCCTTGGGGGTGGCTCCGTGCACCTCACCCTCGCCATGGGTGGGCTGCGCATGGCCGGAGCCGCTGTGCCCGGGAGTGCCAGCATCCGCGTGCTCGCTCTCCGCAATCTCCGCCTCAAGGAACTCACCCGGCTGCTCGTCATCGCCCTTGCGCTCGAGCAGGGCGATGATGCCGAAGTAGATGAGGCAGCCGATGCCGATGCCGATCGCCGTGGGGCCGGCGCCAGCCTCGTCGTAGGACACGGCGACGAGGTCGACGGCGACGGCCGAGATGACCGCGCCGGCGCCGAAGGCCATGAGCGCGCCCACGATCTTGGGGCGCTTCAGGCCAGGGAATTTCCAGACGAGGAGCGCGCCGACGACGAGTGCGGACTGGGCGATGGCGCCGAAGAGGGCTGCTTCAAGCATCCGCGAAACCTACACCCCTCCGCCCTTGCCACCGCTACCGATGAGGTGCACCCGCATGCCGTTGGTCGTGCCCGGAATGCCCGGCGGGACACCGGCAACGATGACCACCCGATCCCCGTAGGTGACGCGCCCGATGTCGAGAAGGGCTCGGTCTACCTGCACGACCATGTCGTCGGTGTGCATCACCGAGGGCACAAGGAACGTCTCCACGCCCCACACCAAGGCAAGCTGGCTGCGCACGCGGGAATTGGGGGTGAAGGCCAGGATCGGCTCCGGGGCCCGCCAGCGCGCGATGAGGCGCGCCGACGATCCCGTCTCGGTGAAGGGGATCAGGCTGGCGGCACTCACCGCTCCCGCGACGTCGACCGCTGCCTTGGTGAGCGCGCGGGCAGTCGACCCCGGCGGATCGGCGGGAAGGCGGCTGAGACGGTCCAGGGCGTTGTCCTCAACGTGAGCGATGATCCGCGCCATGGTGGAGACGGCAAGGGTCGGATGCTCGCCCACGCTTGTCTCACCCGAGAGCATGAGGGCGTCGGCGCCGTCGAGTACCGCGTTGGCTACATCGCTTGCCTCGGCGCGCGTGGGTCGCGTCGCCGTGGCCATGGAGTCGAGCATCTGAGTAGCCACGATCACGGGCTTCGCGGCGACACGGCACAGCTCGATGGCGCGCTTTTGGACCAGGGGCACCATCTCGAGCGGGAGTTCGACTCCGAGATCGCCGCGCGCGACCATGATCCCGTCGAAGGCCGCAACGATCTCTGCGAGGTTGTCCACCGCCTGCGGCTTCTCCACCTTGGCCAGGACCGGCACGCGGACGCCCTCTTCGTCCATGACGCGATGGACGTCGACGATGTCTGCTGCCGAGCGGACGAAGGACAGTGCAATGAGGTCGCAGCCCGCGCGCAGCCCCCAGCGCAGGTCGTCGATGTCCTTCTCCGACAGGGCGGGCACGCTGACGGCGACACCGGGGAGGTTGAGCCCCTTGTTGTCCGACACGCGGCCGCCCTCGACGACGCGGGTGACGACGCGCGTGCCCATGACGTCGGTCACCGCGAGCGCCACACGGCCGTCGTCGATGAGGATGAAGTCGCCGATAGCGACGTCACCCGGCAGGCCGGCGTACGTCGTCGAGACCATGTCCCGATCACCGGGCACATCGTCGGTCGTCACCGTGAAGGTGTCGCCCACCGACAGCAGCACCGGACCCGAGGCGAAGCGCCCCAGACGGATCTTGGGGCCCTGCAGATCGACGAGGATGCCGATCGCACGTCCCGAGACGTCGCTCGCCTGACGCACCCGGTCGTAGGCCGCGCTGTGGTCGTCGTAACTGCCGTGGCTGAGGTTGAGGCGGGCGACATCCATGCCGGCCTCGACAAGGCCCAGGATCTGCTCGTACGAACTCGTCGCCGGCCCCAGGGTGGCGACGATCTTCGCGCGGCGCATGGCCCTCCTCCGGGGGATGTAAGCGGGTACAGCCAGGGCTACACCGTAAGGGGTCGTGCAGAGGCGGGGATCGGCGAGGGGAGGTTCGACTTACCCGTGAGGTAGCGATCCACGGAAGCCGCGGCCGCCCGGCCCTCGGCGATCGCCCACACGATGAGGGACTGGCCACGCCCGGCGTCACCGGCGACGAAAATCCCGTCGACGGAGGTGGAGTAGTCGTCCTCACGCACCAGCGCCCCACGGCCATCGATCTCGACACCGAGCTCGTCCTGGAGGATGACGGTCTCCGGCCCGGTGAAGCCCATGGCCAGGAGCACCAGATCGGCGCGCAGCACGCGCGCGCTTCCCTCGACCATGATGGGACTCCCCCCACGCCATCCGACGTCGACGATGCGCAATCCCTCGAGGACTCCGGACTCGCCGACGAACTCCTCCGTCGACACGGCGAAGACGCGATCGCCCCCCTCCTCGTGTGCACTCGACACCCGATAGGTCATGGGGTACGTCGGCCAGGGCTGGCCGGTGGGACGCGCGTCCGGTGGGGTCGGGAGGATCTCCAACTGCGTCACTGACGCAGCCCCCTGTCGATGCGCGGTGCCGAGGCAGTCCGCTCCCGTGTCACCTCCACCGATGATGACGACGTGCTTGCCCGCGGCATCCAGCGGAGCGGTGTCGATGTCGCCCTCCTGCACCCTGTTGGCGCCGGGGAGGTACTCCATGGCCTGATGGACCCCCGCGAGTTCGCGCCCCGGGATGGCCAGGTCGCGCCACTGCGTGGCACCGATCGCCAGCACGATGGCGTCGTAGCGCTTGCGCAGGTCCCCCATGGTCACGTCCACCCCGACCTCAACTCCGGGCCGGAACTTCACACCTTCCTGGGACATCTGCCGCAGCCGTCGGTCCAGGTGGGCCTTCTCCATCTTGAACTCGGGAATGCCGTAGCGCAGGAGACCGCCAATGCGGTCTGCGCGCTCGTAGACGACCACCGTGTGACCGGCACGTGCCAGCTGCTGCGCGGCTGCCAAGCCTGCGGGGCCGGAGCCCACGACGGCAATGGCCTTGCCGGTGGACATCTCGGCCGGCTGCGGCTGCACCCACCCCGAGTCCCACGCGCGATCGATGATGGAGACCTCGACCTGCTTGATCGTCACGGGATCGGCGTTGATGCCCAGCACGCACGAGGTCTCGCACGGTGCAGGACACAGCCGCCCGGTGAACTCCGGGAAGTTGTTGGTCGCATGCAGTCGCTCGGACGCCGCACGCCAGTCATCACGCCACACCAGGTCGTTCCACTCGGGAATGAGATTGCCCAGTGGGCAGCCGTTGTGACAGAAGGGGATGCCGCAATCCATGCATCGCCCCGCCTGGTCGCGCAGCCGTTCCCCCGCGAAGGGCTCGTAGACCTCGCGCCAATCCATCAGGCGCAGGTCCACCGGGCGCCGCGTGGGGGTCTCGCGCGGGGTGGTGAGGAATCCACGGGGATCAGCCACGGGAGGCCTCCATCACTGCTTCGGCCGGGTCGCGCCCTTCGAGGGTCGCCCGACGCTGGGCTTCGAGTGCGCGGCGGTAGTCGCGCGGCATGACGAGCGTGAATCTCCCGAGGTCGCCGTCCTCGAGAAGACGGCGGGCCACAGCAGAGCCCGTCTCATCGAGGTGCCGGGCAAGGAGCTCCTGTACGACGAGCACGTCGTCGCCTGAGAGCGGCTCGAGATCCACGAGCTCTGAATTGATCCGGTTGACGTCGAGATCCAGCACGTAGGCCACTCCCCCCGACATACCTGCGGCGAAGTTGCGACCGGTCGGTCCCAGGACCAGGACGCGGCCACCGGTCATGTATTCGCAGGCGTGGTCACCCACACCCTCGACGACCAGCGATGCACCCGAGTTGCGTACGGCGAATCGCTCGCCCACCTTGCCGCGGATGAAGACCTGGCCCGATGTGGCGCCGTAGCCGATGACATTGCCGGCGATGATGTTTTCCTCCGCGTCGAATGTCGCAGCATGGTCGGGTCGCAGCACGATGCACCCACCCGAGAGACCCTTGCCGAGGTAGTCGTTGCTGTCACCCTCGAGCCTGAGCGTGATGCCCGGGGGCAGGAAGGCGCCGAAGGACTGGCCGGCCGAACCCACGAAGGTGAGATCGATGGTCCCCTCCGGCAGGCCACCCCCTCCGTAGCGACGGGTGACCTCCGCACCGAGCATCGTCCCCACGGTGCGGTGGACGTTGCGGATGGGCAGCCGCGCACGGACCGGCTCTCCCGACTCCAGAGCCGGTGCGCACAGCGTGATGAGCTCGCGATCCATGGCGCGGGTGAGGCCGTGGTCCTGGGATGTGGTGCAGCGACGTGACCCCTCGACCCCGGGGTCGTAGAGGATCGGCGAGAGGTCGAGGCCGCTTGCCTTCCAGTGCTCCACCGCGGGAAGGGCATCGATCAGGTCAACGCGACCGATCGCCTCGTCGAGACTGCGGAAGCCCAGCGCCGCGAGGTGCTCCCTCACCTGCTCCGCGATGAACTCGAAGAAGGTCACCACAAAATCAGGTGATCCGCCGAAGCGCGCGCGCAACTCAGGATTCTGCGTGGCCACGCCGACAGGGCAGGTGTCCAGGTGACAGACGCGCATCATGATGCAGCCCATCACCACGAGCGGCGCCGTGGCGAAGCCGAACTCCTCAGCGCCGAGCAGCGCGGCGATGACGACGTCGCGACCCGTCTTCAGCTGGCCGTCGGTCTGTACGACGACGCGGTCACGCAGGCCGTTGAGCAGCAGGGTCTGCTGCGTCTCCGCGAGGCCGAGCTCCCACGGGGTGCCCGCATGCTTCAGCGAGGTGAGCGGCGAGGCGCCCGTCCCGCCATCGTGGCCGGAGATGAGGATGACGTCGGCGTGGGCCTTGGCCACGCCCGCCGCCACGGTCCCGACTCCTGCCTCGGAGACCAACTTGACGTGGATCCGCGCGCGGTCGTTGGCGTTCTTCAGATCGTGGATCAGCTGCGCCAAGTCCTCGATGGAGTAGATGTCGTGATGTGGGGGTGGTGAGATGAGGCCGACACCGGGGGTCGAGTGCCGCGTCTTCGCCACCCAGGGATAGACCTTGTAGCCGGGCAACTGGCCGCCCTCGCCGGGCTTAGCGCCCTGGGCCATCTTGATCTGGATGTCGTCGCTATTGACCAGGTACTCGCTCGTCACACCGAAGCGGCCGGACGCCACCTGCTTGATGGCGGACCGCTTGGAGTCGCCGTTGGGCAGGGGGACATAGCGCTCGGGATCCTCCCCGCCCTCTCCGGTATTCGACTTCGCGCCGATGCGGTTCATGGCGATAGCGAGCGTCTCGTGGGCCTCCTGCGAGATGGAGCCGTAGGACATCGCCCCGGTCGAGAAGCGCTTCAGGATCTGCTCGACCGACTCCACCTCGTCGAGGGGCACGGGCTCCCGCTCTGCGGCCCGCAATTCGAAGAGGCCGCGCAGAGTCATGAGGCGGCGGCTCTGATCGTCCACCCGATCGGTGTACTGGCGGAAGATGTCATAGCGCTTCTCGCGCGTCGCATGCTGGAGGCGGAAGACGGTCTCGGGATCGAAGAGATGCGCCTCGCCCTCGCGTCGCCACTGGTATTCGCCGCCGACCTCGAGGCGACGGTGCGCCGGTGAGATACCGCTCGGCGGGTACGCGATGTCATGGCGGGCCTGCACCTCGGCGTGCACGACGTCCAGGCCCACACCGCCCAAGCGGGAGACCGTGCCGGTGAAGTAGCGCTCCACCAGCTCGTGTGACAGGCCGATCGCCTCGAAGATCTGCGCTCCGCGATAGGACCCCACCGTGGAGACACCCATCTTCGACATGACCTTGAGGAGGCCCTTGCCGAGCGCCTTCACGAGGTTGCGCACAGCCTTCTCCGGCGTGATCCCGGTCAGGATCTCGCGGTAGACAAGATCCTCCACCGACTCCATCGCGAGGTAGGGATTGATGGCTGCGGCGCCGTAGCCGACAAGGAGTGCGGCGTGATGCACCTCGCGGACGTCGCCAGCTTCGACGATGAGGGCTACCTGCGTGCGCGACTTGCGACGTACCAGGTGATGGTGCACAGCGGAGCACAGGAGCAGCGAGGGTATCGGTGCGAGATCGGTCGTCGAGTCTCGATCGGACAGGACGATGAAGCGCACGCCTTCCTCGATGAGCGCGTCGACCTCGTCGAAGATCTCCTCGAGTCGCGCCTCAAGTGCCGGTGCCGCCCCGTCAATGTCGTAGAGCCCTGCCACTTTGGCGGCGGCGAAGCCCGACATGTCGCCATCGGAGTTGATGTGAAGGATCTTGGCGAGTTCGTCGTTGTCGATGATGGGGAAGGGCAGGACCACCTGACGGCAGTGCGCAGGGGTGGACTCGAGAAGGTTGCCCTCCGGCCCGATGACCGTGGACAACGACGTGACGATCTCCTCGCGGATCGCATCCAGCGGTGGATTGGTCACCTGGGCGAAGGCCTGCTGGAAGTAGTCGAAGAGCAGACGCGGGCGCTCGGACAGCGCCGCCACCGGCGTATCCGTGCCCATGGACCCGATGGGCTCGGCCGCTGCGAGGGCCATGGGAGACAGGATCAGCCGCAGCTCCTCCTCCGTGTAGCCGAACGTCTGCTGACGGCGGGCCACCGATGAGGTCGGGTGCACGATGTGCTCCCGATCGGGGAGCAGATCGAGGTGCACCAGACCCGCGTGGAGCCAATCGGAGTAGGGCTCGGCGTCGGCCAGGCTGGCCTTGATCTCCTCATCCTCGACGATCCGCCCCGCAGCGGTGTCGACGAGGAACATGTGCCCGGGCTGCAGTCGGCCCTTGCGGATGACCGTCGCGGGATCGATCTCCAGGACGCCCGCTTCGGAGGCCAGGACGACGAGGCCATCCCGCGTGACCCAGAAGCGCCCGGGGCGCAGGCCATTGCGATCGAGTACTGCGCCAATGAGGGTGCCATCGGTGAAGGAGACATTGGCCGGGCCATCCCAGGCCTCCATGACGGTCGAGTGGTACTCGTAGAACGCGCGTCGCGCAGGCTCCATGTCGACGTCGTTCTCCCAGGCTTCGGGAATCATCATGAGGACCGCGTGCGGCAGGGAGCGTCCGCCCAGATGGAGCAATTCGACTACCTCGTCGAAGGATGCCGAGTCGCTTCCCCCGGGCGTGCAGATGGGGAAGATCCGGGAGAGGTCTCCTGGGATGACATCGGAGGAGAGCATGGCTTCGCGAGCGCGCATCCAATTGCGATTGCCCTTGACGGTGTTGATCTCGCCGTTGTGGGCGATGAGCCGATAGGGGTGGGCCAGCGGCCACGAGGGGAAGGTGTTGGTGCTGAAGCGGGAGTGCACTAGCGCGAGTGCGGACTCCATGTCCGGATCAGACAGGTCAGGGAAGAACTCGCCGAGCTGATGCGTCGTGAGCATTCCCTTGTAGACAAGGGTGCGGCTGGATAGCGACGGGAAGTACGCCTCGGTCTCGTGCTCCGCCCGCTTGCGCAGGCAGAAGGCCATGCGCTCCAGCGGCAGACCGGTGACGGAGTTGCCGAACGGCGCGACAAACAACTGCTTGAAGTGCGGCATGACGCTGACGGCGGTGCGGCCCAGCGACGACGGATCAGTCGGCAGGTCTCGCCATCCGAGGACACGCAGGCCCTCCTCCGCGGCGATGCGCTCGATATGCGCACGCGTGGCCGCCTCGGCGACCTCATCACGTGGCAGGAACGCGATCCCCACGGCGTACTCCCCCGCGGGCGGGAGATCGAAGTTGGTCGCCCTGCGCAGGAAGCGATCCGGCACCTGGAGCAGGATGCCCGCGCCGTCTCCGGAGTCCGGCTCGGCACCGGAGGCCCCGCGATGGTCCAGGTTGAGCAGTGCGGTGAGACCGAGTTGGACGATCTCGTGAGAGGGCTGGCCGGCGAGTGTGGCGATGAAGGCGACCCCGCACGCGTCGTGCTCCGCAGCCGGGTCATAGAGCCCCTGGGCGGGCGGCTGCGCACTGAACTTGCGCTTCACAACAGACAAGGCCAACTCCTCCACGTCGTTCGACCCCGCAGGTGCGGGGCGAGGACGGGACGCCGTTGGCCCGTGAAGGGGACCCTAGCAGGACTGGCCCGGGCAGGCCGGTCGAGCTCGGCAGGAGGCGGCTCGGCCGGATCCTCTGCCCCTACTGGGCTGCCGCGGCCTCCTCGACCAGCTTCTCGAGTGTGGCCTGATCCGCCAACTGAGCGCCGTCGATCGGGGTGCCGTTGAGCACACCGCGCGGGGTGCCCTCGACCTTGGCGTCGTAGAAGGCCTGGGTGGAGTTGGCTGCCCAGCCGAGGTAGCGGTTGCTCGTGAGGCAGTCGTTGAACTGCTCCAGCGGGACGCCGGTGATCCCCGACTGCTCAGCGAAGGAGACGAACTGCTCGTTGGTCCAGCCCTCGCCCTCAGTAGTGGGCTGGTTGGCGAAGATCGCATCGTGGTACTCCACGGTCTTGCCCGCGTCGATCGCGCATCCCCAGGCGTTGATGGCCGCAGCGGACGAGGTGGTGCCGAGGTTGCTGTCGAGGAAGGCGGTCGGGCGCCACACGAGGCGCACTGTGCCGTCGGTGCCCAGGCTCTGGATCCCCGCTCCGTTGAGCTCCTCGAGCGACCCGCACGCGGGGCACTGGAAGTCCTCCCACAGCTCGAGCAGCGGCGCGGTGTCGGGCGCGGAGCCGACGGGGACGCCCCAGGGCGCGACACCATCGGCGCCGTAGACGCCCGTGGGGACGGCTGCGTTGGAGTCGGGTGCGGGCATCGGCGTACCGCCGTTGGCCGAGGAGTCACCCGATAGGCGCGGCACGACGACCGCGAGGCCGATGATGAGCACCACGACGACGACGACCCCGATGGCGCCGAAGATCCGCACCGTCCGCTCGCGACGCTTCTCGCGGGACACCTGCTCGGCTCGAGCCGCAGCAGCCTTCTCGCGCGTGCTCTTGGACTCCCTGTCCTTGGACATGCTCGCTCTCATCCTCCGAAGTAAGCCGCCCTACGGGCGGGCGGCCAGGCCCCTACGTTACGGGCCCGCCGTCGATCCTGCGACGCCGCACCCCGGCCGCGAGTTCCCTCGCGAGCCCGGTGACAGCGGCCTCTGCCTCGTCAATTCCGGGGGCGTCGAGCACGAGCCGGATGAAGGCGGATCCCACGATGACGCCGTCGGCGTAGGCAGCGATCTCGGCCGCCTGCTCCCCCGTGGATACCCCCAGGCCGACCGCCACGGGCAGATCCGTCACTGCCCGCACGCGGGCCACAAGGGACTCCGCAGCGCCCGACACGGACGACCGAGCGCCGGTGACACCCATCGTGGACGCCGCGTAGACGAAGCCCGTGCAGGCATCGCTCACCGTGCGCAGGCGCTGGTCGGTGCTCGAGGGGGCCACCAGGTAGATCCGGTCGATGTCGTAGGCCGCCGTGGCCGCCGCCCAATCCGCGGACTCCTCCGGCGTGAGGTCGGGTGTGATGACCCCGCAGCCTCCCGCGGCTGCAAGGTCGCGCGCGAAGGCATCCACGCCGAACCTCTCGACCGGATTCCAATAGGACATCACCACCGTCGCCGCACCGGACTGGGCGACCTCCCCCGCCACGGCCACTACATCAGCCGGGGTGGTGCCACCGCGCAGCGCCTGGTCGGCCGCCGCCTGGATCACGGGGCCATCCATGAGCGGGTCGGAGTAGGGCAGGCCGACCTCCACGATGTCGACCCCCGCCGCAACCATGGCCCGCATGAGCCGGACACTGTCGTCACGATTGGGGAAACCGGCGGGGAGGTAGCCGATCAGAGCGGCCCGCCCCTCGGCCCGCGTCCGGGCGAAGGTGTCGGCGAGAGCGGTCATCTTCCTTCTGCCGCCTCGTCCACCGCAGGCAGCCCGAACCATCGGGCCGCAGTGGCCACATCCTTGTCGCCACGCCCGGAGAGGTTGACGAGGATGACGCCATCGGGACCGAGATCGCGGCCCAGGCGCATGACGCCTGCCAGCGCGTGAGCGGTCTCGATGGCGGGGATGATGCCCTCGGTGCGGCACAGTCGCTCGAAAGCATCCATGGCCTCGACGTCGGTCACCGGTGCGTAGTGCGCGCGACCCGTGTCGTGCAGCCACGCGTGCTCAGGGCCGACACCCGGATAGTCGAGTCCCGCGCTGATCGAATGCGACGGCACGGTCTGTCCCCACTCGTCCTGCATGACGTAGGTGCGCGCTCCATGGAGCACACCGGGGGCACCGCCGGCGAACCGCGCAGCGTGGCGGCCCGTCTCCACGCCTTCGCCCCCGGCCTCGAATCCCCAGAGCGCCACGGTCGGATCCTCGAGGAAGGCCGCGAAGATGCCCATGGCGTTGGATCCGCCACCGACGCATGCCGCCACCGCGTCGGGCAGTCGCCCCGTCTCCTCGAGCAACTGCTCGCGCGCTTCGCGGCCGATCACGGACTGGAAGGTGCGCACCATCGTGGGGAAGGGACTGGGCCCGGTCACGGTGCCGAGGATGTAGTGCGTCTCGTCAACCGTGGCCACCCAGTCGCGCATCGCCTCGTTGATCGCATCCTTGAGTGTGCGACTGCCGGCCGTGACGGGCACGACGGTGGCGCCGAGGAGCCTCATGCGCGTCACGTTGAGGGCCTGGCGACGCGTGTCCTCCTCGCCCATGTAGACCACGCAGTCCAGACCGAGGAGGGCTGCGGCCGTCGCAGTGGCGACGCCGTGCTGGCCCGCGCCCGTCTCCGCGATGACGCGCTTCTTGCCCATGCGCACCGTGAGCAGTGCCTGACCCAGCACGTTGTTGATCTTGTGCGATCCGGTGTGATTGAGGTCTTCGCGCTTGAGGAAGACGCGCGCGCCGCCACAGTGCTCCTGGCCGAAGCGCACAGCCTCGGTGAGGGGGCTCGGGCGACCCGTGTAGGTGCGCTGGAGTCGCTCGAGTTCGGCATGGAACGCCGGATCCGCCATCGCTTGCGTGAAGGCCGCGTCGAGACCGTCGAGCGCTGCGGTGAGGGCTTCGGGCACGAAACGACCGCCGTAGGGCCCGAAATGGCCCGGCGCCACAACCTCGCTAGCCACGCGCGCCCCTGAGCGCAGGATGCGAGCCTGCGGTGACGAGATCGTGCACCGCGACCCTCGGGTCGGGGGACGTCGCCAGGCTCTCGCCCACGAGCACGGCGTCAGCCCCAGCCTCGGCGTAGGCGATGAGGTCGCGGGGGTCGCGCACGCCGGACTCTGCGATGCGCAGGCAGGAGTCGGGGATGAGCGGCGCCAACCGGGCGAAGGTGCCCCGATCGACCTCGAGGGTCTTCAGGCTGCGGGCGTTGACTCCGATGATCGTGGCTCCCGCGTCACGTGCCCGGCCCACCTCGTCGGCCTCGTGCACCTCGACCAGCGGCGTCATCCCGAGGGAGCGCGTGCGCTCGATGAGACTCACGAGGGCGTTCTGCTCCAGCGCAGCAACGATGAGCAGGACGACGTCGGCGCCATGTGCCCGCGCCTCCCACAACTGATAGCTCGAGACGATGAAGTCCTTGCGGAGCACCGGGATGTCGACGGCGCAGCGCACCTCGCGCAGGTCGTCGAGTGATCCACCGAAGCGGCGCTGCTCCGTGAGGACGCTGATGCATCGCGCCCCGCCAGCTTCGTAGTCGCGTGCGAGCTGCGCGGGGTCGTCGATCTCGGCAAGCCGACCCTTGCTGGGGCTTGCGCGCTTCACCTCGGCGATGACGCCGACACCGGGCTCCCTCAGGATGCCCTCGGCGTCGCGCGGAGCGGGCATGCGGGCCGCGGCAGCCTTGATGTCGTCCAAGGGGGTTGCGGCCATTCGGCTATCGAGGTCGTCGCGGACTCCCGCGATGATGTCGTCAAGGACAGTCATCGCTCACCCACGCAGGCCAGGCGTGACGTCCGCGCTCTCACGTCGTCAGCGTGCCACAGGCGAGCCGTCATTGCTCACCCGGCCCGGCGAAGCCGCCCCTAAGGGGCTCCGCCGAGCGGACGCGCGCAGGTCAACCCGCTCCGGAGCCGAGGAACGGCACGAAATTGCGCACGACTGCGAAGGCCATGGCAATCACCAGGATGACGATCGGCGCCGCGCGTGAGATCAGGTCTCGCGTAGGTGTGCGTGCGGGGGTCACCCCGGTCCACGCGCGATACATCCACACGGCCCACAGCCCGATGAGGAGGGGCACGAGCGCGACGAACAGCGCATTGTGGTCAATCGCCGCGGTGATATCGCCGTTTGCCAGTGCATGGGTCGCACGCAGGCCCCCGCAGCCGGGACAGTCCACTCCAAGGAGCGCCAGCGTCGGGCACAGGGGGTAGTGGCCCGGTTCATTCGGATCGACGAAGCGGATGTAGCCCGTCGCCAGGAGCACGCCGGCCGCTGTAGCGAGTGGCGCCACGAGCCGGCGCGCGCGCGGACGCGCGTCCACCGTGGGCTCGGCCGAGGCCTGCACCGGTACAAGGGCCATGCGGGCAGACTACGCCGATCCCGCCCGGTCAGGCGCGATCGCGAGCGGAACTCCCACCGTGAAGGACGCCCCTCCCTCGGCAGCCGAGCCTGCGCGCGCCCAGCCGTCCATGCCGGTCGCGAGCCTTCCCACGAGAGCGAGGCCGAGGCCCGTGCCGACGGGGCGCAGCCCGCGGTAGCGCTCATGGAGGATCCCCGGCTCGAAAGCTACGTCGCGATCCTCAGGGGCCAGACCGGGGCCGGAGTCGCGCACCTCGACCACTCCCCACTCGCCTTCGGACCTGCCTGTCATGACGATGACACCGCCCACGGGTACGACGCGCAGCGCGTTCTCAGCGAGGTTGTCGATCACCTGCCGCAGTCTCAGTGGGTCCGCGCGCACGATCACCGGCGTCGTGGGCACTTCCGCGAGGAGCGCGATGTCCGCGCGCTCACACCGGTCCGTCCAGACCTCCGAGGCGTCGTTGAGCATCTCACCGAGATCGACGTCGACGCACTCGATGACGAAGTCATCGGCGCGCAGGCGCGCGAGGTCGAGTAGGTCGCTCACCAGGCGGTCCAGGCGGTGCGTCTCGGCGGCCATGACGGAGCCGGTGCGCGCGACGTCGTCACCTTCGACGATGCCGTCTGCGAGCGCCTCGGCGTAACCGCGCACGGAGGTGATGGGTGTGCGCAGTTCATGGGAGACCGAGAGCAGGAACTCACGCTGACGCCCCTCCGACACCGCGAGCGCCGCCGCGAGTCGATTGAGCGCTTCAGCCATGTCGGCCACCTCGGCGGGCCCCTCCGGCCGGACGTGGATGCCGCGCTCGCCCCTGCCCAATCGCAGGGCAGCATCAGCCGCACGACGCAGGGGTGTCGTGAGCCAGGCACCCGCGACCAGTGCAATCGCGACGGCGATGGCCAGTCCGATGACCAGAGCGATGAGCAAACGTGCAATGAGTTTGGTCGCTGTGCCGCCTGCCACCGACAAGGGCTGCACGAGTATCACCCCGAAGCCCGGCTCGAAGGGCCTGCCGACGACGAGGACGGTGCCCGCCGAAGTCTCGGCCTGGGCCTCCACTCCCGAGCCCGTCGTGACTGCGGCAACCTCGTCGGTGGTCACGCCCTCGGGGAGTTCCTCCGCGCCCGGACCCACGACATAGGCGCTCACCTGTTCGGCTTGGAGCACACCTGCCACGCGTGGCGGCAGGACGTAGCGTCCCTGCGGATCAACGCGCAGGGCCGTGGCTGTGAGATTGGCGAGGCGAGCGAGCTCGGCGGTGGCGAGCGCTTCGGCGTTGCCGCGGATGAGGGGCAGAGACACGAGTGCGGCAACGACAGCAGCGATCGTGGCCACCGTGACGGCGAGCAGGACGGTCGCGGGGAGGATTCCCAGCCGCTTCATGACGGCTCTGCCGAGTAGCCCACGCCTCGGACTGTCCGGATAGGGCTGGCATCTCCGAGCTTGGAGCGCACCTG
>JBMOIL010000055.1:0-14290 GCA_049317345.1 Candidatus Nanopelagicales bacterium | reverse complement strand
CGACGTTGGAGCTTGCCGAGGCCAACAAGAAGGACGGCGCAGAGATCGTCGAGCTCGGCACGATCTCCCTGCCCGAGTCCGATTACATCTACGACTTCTCCTTCCCCAAGGAAGACGGCAAGCCCAATCCGCACCTGTGGACCGACCCCGGCTACGCCGTCGCCTACGCCGACATCGTGCGCCAGAAGCTCACCGAGCGCTGTCCTGACAACGCCGCGGAGTACCAGGCCAACTACGAGGCGTTCAAGGCCGAGGCCGACAAGCTCGCCGAGGCCGTGCGTGCCGATCAGGTCACCGTGCCCGAGGGCCAGTTGAAGCTCGTCACCTACCACGACGCCTACGCCTACTTCGCGAAGAACTTCGGCTGGGAGGTAGTCGGCGCGATCCAGCCCAGCAGCTTCGACGACCCAACCCCCGCTGAGGTCGCCGGCCTCATCGAGCAGATCCGCACCTCCGGGGTGCCGACGATCTTCGGCTCCGAGGTCTTCCCCTCAGCAGTGCTCGAGGCGATCGCGGCCGAGACCGGGGTGCGCTACGAGGACTCCCTGCGCGACGACGACCTGCCCGGGGCGCCGGGGGAGGCCCAGCATTCGCTCCTCGAGCTCCTGCGATACAACTACCGAACCATGATCCTTGGACTCGGCGGTCAGCCCACGCAGCTCGACGCGCTCGTCATCGAGCGCACCGTCCCTGACACCGCCTTCTATCCGCAGTGACGTCAGCCGGACTGATCGACCTCGCCTCCGTCTCCGCGGGATACGGGCGGACGACAGTCCTGCACGACATCACACTCAGCATCGACAGCACCTCCTTCACGGGCATCGTCGGGCCATCCGGGGCCGGCAAGACCACACTCCTGCGGGTGTTGCTCGGGCTCATCAAGCCCAGCAGCGGCACGCGCACGACCGCGCCGAGTCTGCGCGTCGCCTACGTGCCGCAGCTCGAGACCGTCGACTGGAAGTTCCCCGTCACGGTCTTCGAGTGCGTCCTCATGGCGCGCACCGAGCACCGAGTCTGGCCATGGCCTTCGGCGCAGGAGCGCACTGCGGTGGCCGCCGTCCTCGAGCGCCTCGGCATCGCCGAACTCGCCGGCCGCCACATCCGCGAACTCTCGGGTGGCCAGCAGCAGCGGATGTTCCTGGCCCGAGCGCTGCTGCGCGAGCCCCAGGTCCTCCTCCTCGACGAGCCGACGAGCGGTGTCGACATCAACACCCGGCACGACGTACTCCACCTGCTCGGGGATCTGCACGCCGACGGCATGGCCATCGTGCTCACCACCCACGACCTCAACGGCATGGCGGCACACCTGCCCCATCTCGTCTGCGTCAACGGTCACATCGTCGCGTCGGGCGCACCCCGCGACGTCATCGTGCCCCGTGTGCTGGAGGAGACCTTCGGCGCTCGCCTCGAGGTCCTCGAGCACCTCGGGATGCCGATCGTCGTCGACGGTGCCTACTCGACACGAGAGGCGACGTGACATGGAGACGCTGATCGAGCCCCTGAGCTTCGCCTTCTTCCAGAAGGGCCTCATCGTCGCGACCCTGTCGGGTGCACTGCTCGGCTTCATCGGCGTCTACATCGTCCTGCGCGGCATGAGCTATATCGGCCACGGCCTCTCGCACGCCATCTTCGGCGGGTACGCCGCCATGCAGCTCTTCGCCGTACAGTTCTACGTCCTCGGGGCCGGCCTCTGGGGCATCGCGTCCGCCATCGCGATCACCTCTGTCGCTCGACGCGGACGCGTCGGCGCCGATGCGGCCATCGGTGTCATCACCACGGCGTCGTTCGCCCTGGGCGTGGCGCTCTTCAGCAAGTTTGGCTCCACGGGGCCGGCATTCGACCAGGCACTCTTCGGCAGCATCCTGGGCATCACCAATAGCCAGATCGTGTGGCTTGTCGTCGTCATGGCCATCGCGGGTGCCTTCGTGCTGCTGCGCTATCGCGAGCTCCTCTTCACCACCTTCGACCCGGAGGTCGCCCAGGCGTCGGGCATTCGGGTCGCCCGCGTGGAGGCGATGCTCATGATCGTGCTGTCGCTGTCGATCCTGGTCACCCTCACGGTCATCGGCGTCACCCTCGTCGCGGCCATGCTCGTCATCCCTGCGGTCATCGCGCGCATGCTCACCGACTCCTTCGGTCGCATGCTCGCCATCTCGACCGTCGTGGGCCTCGCCTGCGGCCTCATCGGCATGTATCTCAGTTACTACGCCGGGGTGCCCTCGGGCACGATGATCGTCCTCGTAGGCGCTGCCGCCTTCCTCGTGGTCTTCGCAGTCACCGGAGTCCGCGGCCGGGAGCGCGCCGCGGGGGTCGACGAGCACTCCGGGCCACGCGCCACAATCTCCGCATGACCCGACTCGAGCCCGGTGCCCTCGCCCCCGCCTTCACCCTTCGCGACGACCGCGGCGACAAGGTCGCTCTGCGGTCGTTCAAGGGCACCCCGGTGATCCTCTACGCCTACCCCGCCGCGATGACGCCCGGCTGCACGACCCAGGCCTGCGACTTCCGCGACTCGCTCGCGTCCCTGACAAAGGCCGGTTACGCCGTCCTCGGCATCTCGCCCGATCCGGTCGAGAAGTTGGCGGAATTCCGCGACCTCGACCGACTCACGTTCCCCCTCCTGTCGGATCCCGATCACAAGGTCCTCGAGAAGTACGGCGCCTACGGGGAGAAGAAGCTCTATGGCAAGACTGTCGTCGGCGTGATCCGCTCGACATTCGTCATCGACGCCCAACAGCGGATCGAGCGGGCGATGTACGCCGTCAAGGCAACCGGGCACGTGGCCAAGCTGCGGCGCGACCTCGGCCTGGATTAGGCGGCCGGTAACCTGACCCCACCACGCGGAAGTGGTGGAATTGGCAGACACGCTGCGCTTAGGACGCAGTGCCTCCGGGCTTGCGGGTTCGAGTCCCGCCTTCCGCACTCACTGTCTGACATCACATTCCGCTACGGCGCGGGGCGCTCCGGCTTGAGAGCATCGGCGAGATGGGCGATCTGGCCGGTGAGCTCACTCGGCAGCACCCACACCTTGTTGGCCGAGCCCTGCGCGATCTGGGGCAGGGTCTGGAGGTACTGGTAGGCGAGCACGTGACTATCGGGCTTGGCCTGATGGATCGCCTCGACCACCTTGACGATCGCCTCGGACTCCCCCTGCGCACGTAGGACAGCAGCTTGGGCATCACCCTCGGCCCGCAGGACAGCAGCGGTCTTCTCGCCCTCGGCAGTGAGGATCGCCGACTGCTTCTCGCCCTCGGCGGTCAAGATGGCGGCGCGCTTGTCGCGCTCGGCGCGCATCTGCTTCTCCATCGACTCCTGCACGCTGCGAGGCGGGTCGATCGCCTTGATCTCGACGCGATTGACGCGGATCCCCCACTTGCCCGTGGCCTCATCGAGCACGCCCCTCAACTGGGCATTGATGCTGTCGCGCGACGTGAGGGTCTCCTCCAAGTCCATGGAGCCGATGACATTGCGCAGCGTCGTCACGGTCAGTTGTTCGATGCCGATGAGGTAGTTGGCGATCTCGTAGGTCGCTGACTTGGGATCAGTCACTTGGAAGTAGATGACCGAGTCGATGCTCACGACGAGGTTGTCCTCGGTAATCACCGGCTGCGGAGGGAAGGACACCACCTGCTCCCGCAGATCGACACGAGAGCGCACCTTGTCGACGACGGGGATAACGAACGCGAGACCAGCATTAAGGGTGCGGTGATAGCGGCCAAGGCGCTCGACGATGCGCGCGTGCGCCTGCGGCACGACCTTGATGGTCGAGGCAACGAGCGCCACTGCCACTACAGCGACGACGACGGTGGCGATGAGTGCTTCCATGATCCCTCCCGACTAACCGGCGACCAGGGCAGTCGCCCCGTCGATCTCGAGCACGTGCACGCGCTGGCCCACCACAAAGACGCTGTCGCCGTCGTAGGCGCGGGCCGACCAGACCTCACCCGCAAGCTTGATGCGGCCGTCGTTGCCGTCGACGGCCTCCAGGACAACTGCCTCGGTGCCGACGAGGGCAGCAACACCGGTGCGCACCTCTCGAGGGGTGCGCATATGGCGTCGGGCAATCGGTCGCACCACGCCGAGGAGTGCGACGGAGACCAGCGCGAACACGCCCACCGACAATGCGGGCGATGCGCCCAGGGCCGAGGCAAGACCTCCCGCCGCGGCTCCGCCGGCGATCATGATGAGTATGAGGGTGCCACCGGTGATGACATCAGCGACAGCGAGGACTCCCGCCGCGACGATCCACCACACCCACCCGTCCATACATTCACGTTACGTCGCTCACGGACTACTGGCGAGTCGAGCCGTGACCGGCGGCGCGGCCTATGACTGGGTGACCGGCGAGTCGATCAATTCGCCCGTGACGTCGTCGATCGGCGAGTGATCCCCCGTGATCGGGGTGATCTCTATCCGGACCGGCGTTTGGGCGTCCTCCATGAGCTGCCTCATGTTGACCTGGCGCACTCGCTGATCCGCGTAACTGCGCCACGCGTACGTGAGTTCGCGTGAATCCCGAGCGACGGTGATCTGAGTGAAGTCACTGGCGTCGTCGGCCCGGGCGGCGCCCATGGGGATGTCGAACGCGTTCAGCACGTGGAAGAGCTCTTGCACGCCGTCCATGGTCGTGGCAGGTGTCGGATGGTTCGCCGCAAAGAAGGCCGCCCGCACAAAGCGGCTCGGTGGTGAGTAGTCGCCTGGCAGTCCGAGTCCGCCGCTGCCGATACCGGTCGTGGTCACGGTGGTGCCGAAGACGTCACTGCTCTGCAGGGTCTGCGGAGAGATGTTCATGTACTGGGTGAGATTGAGCAGGTGGAAGGGAAGGTCCGGTGAGTTGGTGAAGGCGCCGGTGGGATTCTCTGTGATCTGCAAGGACCCCGCGTGCGTCGGTTCCACAGCGACGTGGCGTCCCGTGGTGTCGATGATCTGGTAGTGCAGAGGAGGGGCCGTCGGCCCCCAGCCATTGACGGGGACATCCACGACGGTGATGTTGGCGATCGCCGCCAACGCCTCATCGATCGACGAGCACGTGGTGAGGATGAAGTGGGGGACCTCCGTCGCATTGACGGCTTTGGACATGTCCGCCTGCGCGGGGTCCGCGTACTGGGCCTGGCCGGGGAAGTAGAAGGCTCCGGCCATCAGGCCTGCATCGTTGATGCCGTCCATGATCGCCATCGCTCCGAAGGTGGCGACGCCCGTCACAGCGTGGGTCGTGGTCCACGACATGCCGGAGCCGGACGGCATGGCCGCCGTGTACGGCGTACTCACGGGCACGAAGAGGACGTCGTACTCCAGCAGGTTGCCGAATTCGCACGTGCGACCCGCCACGACACCGTTGGAGCACTCAAGCCGGACACCTGTGCACATGATCGTCTCCTCGTCCCGATAGAGGGAGGCTATCGGGCGATGACCGAGCGAGCGAGCGCCCTCAGTGCCTGGCCCCGATGACTGATGGCGTCCTTCTCATGCGGGCGCAATTCGGCCGTCGTGAGCGCGTAGCCCTGGGGCAGGAAGATCGGGTCGTATCCGAAGCCGTGGCTGCCGCGAGGCTCATGAGCCAACGTGCCCTCGAGCATGCCTTCGACGACATGCTCGTGGGAGTCCGGGACAACCCAGGCCGCCGCGCACACGAACTGCGCACCACGACGCGCATCGGGCACCTCGGACAGTTGCGCCAGCACGAGCGCGAGGTTGGCCGCGTCATCGCCGTGGCGCCCTGACCACCGGGCAGAGAGCACGCCCGGCATCCCATGAAGTGCGTCCACGCAGAGCCCGGAGTCGTCGGCGATCGCGGGGAGCCCTGTCGCCTCGGCTGCGGATCTGGCCTTGAGCAGTGCATTGCCGGCAAAGGTGGACTCGGTCTCGGCCACGTCCGGGGCATCGGACGGGAGCGCGATGAGTTCGATGTCGATGCCCTCGGCCTGCAGGATGCGGGTGACCTCCTGGACCTTGTGGTCGTTGCGGGTCGCGAGGACGGCCCGGATGGTCACGGCGCCAGCGCGGCGCGCTGCAACGCCGTGAGTTCCACGCAGCCGGCCGCAGCCAGATCGAGGAGCTGATCCAGGAGGCGGCGGTCGAAAGGCTCGCCCTCCGCGGTGCCCTGGACCTCGACGTAGGTGCCACTGCCAGTCATGACGACGTTCATATCGGTCTCCGCGCGTACGTCGTCGTCGTAATGCAGGTCCAGCCGCGGCTCACCGTCGATGATGCCGACACTCACCGCAGCCACCGAGTCGATGAGCGGGTCGCCCTTCACGTGCCCCTGCTGCTTCGCCCAAGCAATCGCATCCGCGAGAGCGAGGTAGGCACCCGTGATAGCCGCCGTGCGCGTGCCTCCGTCAGCCTGGAGCACATCGCAGTCAAGGACAATCGTGTTCTCGCCGAGCGCCTCCATGTCGATAACCGCGCGCAGGCTGCGCCCGATGAGACGTGAGATCTCCTGGGTGCGGCCGCCCAGGCGGCCCTTCACCGACTCACGGTCGCTGCGCGTGTTGGTCGATCGCGGGAGCATGGCGTACTCCGCCGTAACCCAGCCGCGGCCGGAGTCCTTGAGCCAGCGCGGCACCCCGGGGGTGAAACTTGCCGTGCAGAGGACTCGGGTGCGGCCGAAGCTCACGAGCGTCGAGCCCTCGGCCTGGTCGAGCCAGCCGCGCTCGAAGGTGACGGGGCGAAGTTGGGCCGAATCCCGGCCGTCGGATCGCGTGCTCATGGGATGCGACCCTAGGCCACGCCGCACCGCTTCCCCACTGTCGGGGCAATTGTGCGGCTGAGTACGCGTGAGACTCGCACTCAGCCGCACAATTCGGAGCAGACGCCGCTCGGGGCCCACCCGATGTCGTGCGCGGCCTACCCGACGCCGCTCGGGGCCGTGCGCGGCCCACCCGATGTCAGGCGCGGCCTACGCCATATCGATGACGAGGCCGCTGGCAGCGAGCAGGATCTCGCCCTCGAAGGCGGGTCGCGCCTCGGCGAGCGTCGCCTGCGGGTCATTCCATGCGACAAGGTGGGTGAGCACGAGCATCCCCGCCCCCGCGTCCTGTGCATGCTGAGCCGCCTGTCGGGCGGTGAGATGCACACCAGGAGCAGGCTGCGACTCCAGGCAACTTGCTTCGAATACCGCCACGTCGGCATCGCGGGCAAGCTCAATGAGCGCCGGGCACTCAGCCGTGTCGCCCGAATACACGACAGCATGTCCGCCGGCTTCGACGCGCAGCCCATAGGCCTCGACAGGGTGATTGACGCGGGCCGCCGTCACGTGGAAGGGACCGATGCGGTGCTCGCCTGCGACGAGGTCGCGGAAGTCGAATTGCCCCGACATGCCGGGCTCCTCGGCGAGGTCGTACGCCCGGGCCATGCGCTGGGCCGTGCCGCTCGGGCCCCAGACAGGGATGGGCTCGCGCGGCCCCTCAGGGTGGTAGCGCTGCGCGACGTAGAGCCCGCACAGGTCGAGGCAGTGATCGGCATGCAGGTGGGAGAGGACGACGGCGTCGATGTCCGTCAGAGCCACATGGCGCTGCAGCACACCCAGGGCCCCATTGCCGAGGTCGAGCACGAGTCGGAACCCGTCGTACTCGATGAGGTAGCAGGACGCGGGCGAGTCGGGCCCGGGGAACGATCCGGCGCAGCCGATCACAGTGAGGCGCACAGGCTCAGGCTACGTGGGCAGGGTCGGCAGAGCGGACAACGAGGTCCTCCGTGAGGCACGAGTGCGATGGTGGCGCCAGCAGACCACCGCGAGCTCCGGCAGCAAATCCCGGCTCCGCTTGGCGAACCAGGGGGTCCCGTGACGTAGCAACCACCATGCCCTCCGCGCCGGCGAGGGTTGAGCCGCCGACGGCGCAAGGAATCCGCGAGAGGGCTGCCATCCCAGGGGCTCAAGCGCTGCCAGAGCCATTCCCGCGAGCTCGCGGTGGCCGAGGGCACTGGGATGGAGTCGGTCGACGGACCACGCAGCACTCGTTGAAGTCACATGAGACACCCGGGGATCGACCAGGGCAAGTCGCGGCGCACCCGCAAGTCGCCGCTGTACTTCGCAATTGACACTCTCGGCTCGCTCGCCGAGGACATCCCGGACGATGCGCGGCCCGGGCATTGTCCGCCGGGGGTCGTGGAGGAGCACGACGAGGACGTCGCCGCCATCGCGCTGCAAGCCCTCCACCATACGTTCGACGTGGCTGCCCACGTCCTGAGGACTGAAGTCGCCGCGCAAAACGTCGTTGCCGCCTACTAGCAACGTGGAAAGGTCAGGTCGAGCCGCCCGCGCGACAGGAAGCTGCTCACGCGCGACGTCGCGTGCACGTGCGCCGAGCCGTGCCTCGTTGCGGAACGTATCGATCCTCAGCGCCCACGCAAGGTGGGCTGCCCAGCCCGTCGGGGTGCCGACGTCCCCGACGCCGACGGTGACGCTGTCTCCCAGGGCGACGAGCGTCGACATATCAGACCCAGGCGCTCACACGGTCGCCATGCAGATCCAGCATGGCGGAGATCGTCCGCGACCACGGAAACTCCTCCGCCCGTTGGCGGGCGGCACGACGACGTCCTTCGGTAGGCCGGAGGAGCAGGGCCATGACGGCCGTGGCGAAAGCCGAAGGCTCGGGGGCAACCGACTGCCCTGCCGCACCGGAGGCGATCTCGACGAGGGCGCTGGTGCGCGATGCCACCACGGGGGTGCCGCTGGCCATGGCCTCGAGCGCTGCCAGGCCGAATGTTTCGATCGGCCCAGGGCTGAGGACGATGTCCGCAGAGGCAAGCATGGCGGCGAGGTGGTGCCGGTCCGCCACGTGCCCGAGGAACGTCACCGGGAGGTCCATTGCCATGCGGCGGACCTTGGACTCCCACGCCCCTGTCCCGACAACGACCAGCCGGGCCTTGACGCCGCGTTGACGGAGTTGCTGCAGGGTCTGCACGGCGAGGTCAGGTCTCTTCTCCTTCGACAGCCTTGTGCAGGTGACGATGAGCACGTCGGAATCGCGGCCCAAGAGAGTCTTCCTCAGTTCATCGCTGCGCCGGGCGGGAGTGAAGGTAGTGAGGTCCACGCCCAGGGGCACCCGGACAACGTGCTGGGCGCCGATGCGCTCAAACTCCTCGGCAGCGAACGCTGTCGTCGCGACGATGCGGTCGAAGCGATGCATCGAGCCGCGGTTCCACGCATCGGCAAGAAGCCTGTGAGGGATCCCGGGGGGAGTGAATGCCCGCAGGACGCCATCCACCCTCTCGTGCGCCCACATCACGGCCGGCACTCCTGACGCCGACGCCCACCAGCCGAGTGGGCGCAGGGTGAGTCGATCCGCAACCTCTAGAGCGTCGGGCTTCATGTCATCGAGGAGCGTGCAGAGCATGTCAACGTCAGTGATGGCCCGGTAGCCACCCGAGCGCGGAATCGCTCGCGCGGGGACTTGGACGAGCGTCCCCCACGGACGATCCGTGCGGCGCATTGCTCGACCTTCGTCGGGAACGATGAGAATGGCCTCGTGTCCACGACGGGCATAGCCATCCGCCAATGCCTCCATGGTGGTACGCAGGCCGCCGCTGGCCCGAGAATAGAAGTTGGCCACCTGGACGATTCTCATGATTCCTCCTAAGCCGCAGTCCGCAACGATTCGTCTGCAACTCCTGTGAGCCGGCGATAGTGCGCGATAAGTTGGTCACCAACGCTCTCCCAGGTCCGCGTCTCGACTCCCTCGCGGGCGCGGCGTCCCATTGCGCGGCACTTGGCGACATCACCTGCAAGGTCGATGACACGCTTGCGCAGTTCATCGAGGTCGCCCGGCGCGTAGAGCCAACCGTTACGGCTCGATTCGACGAGGTCGAGGGGGCCGCCGGCGCCGACAGCCACGGCCGGTACACCGGAGGCCAGCACCTCCTGAAGGCTCTGGCAGAAGGTCTCGTGTGGTCCCGTGTGCACGCCTATGTCGAACGTGGCTACCGCACGACTCAGGTCCTGACCCTGGAGGAACCCGAGAAAGGCAGCGCCGGGCAGGAGTCGCTCCAGTCGTGCACGCTCCGGGCCGTCTCCGACGATGACGAGCCGGATGCCCGGGGTGTTATGCAACACCCGTAGGTCATCGATGCACTTCTCGGGTGCCAGTCGGCCGACATAGCCCACCACAGTCTCGCCACCCGGTGCCCACTGCTGCCGCAGCGCAGCGCACCGGTGACGCGGGTTGAATCGCTCCGCATCGACCCCACGGGGTAACAGGCGGACATGTGGGATTCCCTGTCGACGAAGTTGCTCCATAGAGGCGCGGGAAGGCACCAGATTGAGCTGAGCTGCCGAGTGAATGGCTCTGAGCCTCTGCCAGATCGGAGCAGCAAGAGGCGCAAATCCATATCTCGTGACGAAGGCAGCGAGGTCCGTCTGGTACGACGCCACCACGGGCACATCGAAAAGCGATGCGGCTCTCACGGCCGGGAGCCCGGTGAAGAATGGGCTTGCCAGGTGGACGACGTCCACGTCGTGCTCGGCCAGCAGGCTCGTGATGTGCCGCGTCGTCGCGAGCGAGACGCGCACCTGCCGATACCGGGGCGTTGGCAGGCTCGCCATGGCGTGGATGGGGGATCCGGCGTAGCTCTGGGGTGGCGGTGCCGAGCGTGAGGCAGGAGCGAGGACCACCCCTTGGTGGTGGCGCTGCTGGAGATGCTCCAGGATCCTCAGGACGGAGTTCGACACGCCATTAACGTGCGGCAGGAAGGACTCTGCGACGATGCCCACGCGCATGGGAGGAGTGCACCGCGGCGAGAGACGACTTCCGTCGTCATCGACATTAAGGGCTGGCAACGAACCCGTGAAGGTTCAGAGCCCGAGCCCCTAGGCGCGCTCGACCACGCCGATCTCCGGGCCCAGGAATCGAGCACCCAGAGCAGAGAACCCCGCAGGATCTCCCGTCGCTAGGAATCGGTGCTGCGGCTCAGGAAGGGATGGGTCGCGCACGAGGCCGTGCTCAGCCAGCGTGCGATAGACATCCTTCGCCGTCTCCTCCGCACTCGACACCAGCGTCACGGTGTCGCCCATGACGTAGGAGATGACACCCGTCAGGAGCGGATAGTGCGTGCAACCCAGGACCAGGGTGTCGACATCCGCCTCCTGAAGAGGAGCGAGGTATCCCCGCGCAGCCTCGAGCAGCTCATCGCCGCCGGTGACTCCGGATTCGACGAACTCGACGAATCGTGGGCAGGCCTCGCTGGTGATCGTCAGGTGAGGTGCCGCCGCGAAGGCGTCGTCGTAGGCCCGAGACGTGATGGTCGCTTGTGTGCCGATGACCCCGATGCGGCCGCTCCGCGTGGCGCTCACGGCGCGCCGCACCGCCGGATGCACGACCTCGACCACCGGGATGGCGTAACGCTCACGGGCGTCCCTCAGGACGGCAGCGCTGGCCGAATTGCAGGCGATCACCAGCATCTTCACACCGGAGTCCACCAGGTGATCCATCACGTCGAGGGCATACGCGCGGACCTCGGCGATCGGGAGCGGGCCGTAGGGGCCGCGTGCCGTGTCGCCCACATAGAGGATGGGCTCGTGCGGAAGTTGATCGAGTACGGCGCGCGCGACGGTGAGGCCCCCCACGCCCGAGTCGAAGATGCCGATGGGGTTCACGGAGTCCGCAGTCACGCTCATGCCCACACCGTGCCGTCAAGCCGGTCTTCGGCGTCGTCGATCGTGCCCTCGTAGGCACCGGTGGAGAGGTACTTCCAGCCGCCGTCGCAGACGATGAAGGCGATGTCCGCGCTCTCGCCCGCCTTGACGGCCTTGCTCGCCAGGCCGAGGGCAGCATGCAGGATCGCACCGGTCGAGATACCGGCGAAGATTCCCTCCTGATCGAGCAACTCGCGCGTGCGCTTGAGGGCGTCGCGTGGGCCCACGGAAAAGCGAGTGGTCAAGACACTGGGGTCGTAGAGCTCGGGCACGAAGCCTTCATCGAGGTTGCGGAGCCCATAGACCAGCTCGCCGTAGCGCGGCTCCGCGGCGACGATCTGGACGTCGGGCTTCTGCTCCCGGAGGTAGCGCCCCGCACCCATGAGGGTGCCGGTCGTGCCCAGGCCCGCGACGAAGTGCGTGATCGTGGGCAGGTCGCGCAGGATTTCGGGGCCTGTGGTCGTGTAGTGCGCCTCGGCATTGGCCGGGTTGCCGTACTGATAGAGCATCACCCAGTCCGGGTGCTCCGCAGCCATACGCCGTGCGACTCGGACGGCTTCGTTGGAGCCACCCGCGCCCGGGGAGTAGACGATCTCGGCACCCCACATGCGCAGGATCTGCGTGCGCTCGACAGAGGTGTTCTCCGGCATCACGCAGACGAGTTTGTAGCCCTTGAGTTGCGCGGCCATAGCGAGCGAGATGCCGGTGTTGCCGCTCGTGGGCTCGAGGATGGTGCAACCCGGCGTGAGCAGACCGTCCTTCTCTGCCTGCTCGATCATGCGCAGCGCTGCGCGGTCCTTGACGGACCCGGTCGGATTGCGGTCCTCGAGCTTGGCCCACAGGCGCACATCCGCGCTGGGAGACAGGCGGGGCAATCCGACAAGCGGCGTGTTGCCGACCGAGTCGAGCAGAGAGTCGTAGCGCATGGCGCGCGGGGTCAGCCGCCGGCGACGGCGGGAAGAATCGTGACGGAGTCGCCGTCGGCGACTACCGTGTCGAGCCCGCCGAGGAAACGGACATCCTCATCGTTGAGGTAGACGTTGACGAATCGGCGCAGTCCCTGCTCGTCGACGAGACGGTCGGCGATGCCCGGATAGCGAGCGTCGAGGTCGACGATGAGCGCACGCAGGTCGGCACCGTCACCGGTGACGTTCTTGTCGCCTCCGGTGTAGGAGCGCAGGATGGTGGGGATACGGACCTCGACGGACATGGGGGCAAGCCTAGGCGACTATCTCGATTTGCTCCTCCGTGACCACCCCGTCGACGATCCGATAGGAGCGGACTTCCACGGGGCCCTCCTCGGGGCCGCACTCGCGGGTGGAGACCAGCACGTAGTGGGCGAGGGGCTCCGACGCATAGGAGATGTCGGTGCGTGAGGGGTAGGCCTCCGTGGCCGTGTGGGAGTGGTAGATCACCACGGGCTCCTCCCCCAGGTCGTCCATCTCCCGATACAGCCGAAGCAGGTCGGCCGAGTCGAACTCGTAGAAGGTGGGCGAGCGGGCGGCATTGACCATGGGGATGAAGCGCTCGGGACGGTCGCTGCCCTCGGGGCCGGCGATCACGCCACAGGCCTCATCGGGGTGATCGGCCCGGGCATGGGCCACCATGGCGTCGACGAGCTCCGCCTTGATCTCCAGCACGCCGCAAGCCTAAGGGGCCTGAATTACGAACCCCCCAGGGTGTAAATATCGCGCCATAAGTGTGTCAACTTGCGGTCGTCCCCAACCCGGAGGACAGTCCCCCTCATACGGCGCCTGTGGGGCGCCCAAGGGGGGCGCCCAGGGCGCCACGAGAAAGGGGTGCTGCGTGGAGGTCGTAGAGACTCTCACCAATGCTCAGTTCCAAACGGTCTACAACATTCTGTCGCTGGCGCTGGCCTCCATGGCCGCGACCACGGTGTTCCTGCTGGCAGTGACACCGCGCGTGCTGCCGCGCTACCGACTCGCACTCGTGGTCTCCGCGATGGTCTGTTTCATCGCCGCCTACCACTACATGCGCATCTTCGATTCGTTCTCCGATGCCTACGTCGCAGTGGGCGTTGGCACTCCTGGTGTCGCAGAGGTCTTCGAACTCGTCAAGGGCGATGGCTTCAACGAGGGCTACCGCTACGTCGACTGGCTGCTCACCGTGCCGCTCCTGCTCTTCGAAACGGTGGCCGTCCTCGCACTCCCCGCCGCCGTTCGTCGCTCGCTGCTGTGGAAGCTCATTCCGGCTTCGGCCCTCATGATCATCCTCGGCTACCCGGGTGAGGTCACCGCCGACATGACAGGGAAGGCGATCTGGGGTGCCCTATCGACCATCCCGTTCATCTACATCCTCTACGTCTTGTTCGTGGAACTCAGTAGAGCGGCCAAGAGCCAGCCCAACCAGGTCGGCAAGGAGCTCGCGGGCCTGCGCTGGCTGCTCCTCGCCACGTGGGGCGTCTACCCGATCTCCTACGCCTTCCCAATGATCGGGCTGGACGGAGCGGATGCCTTCGTTTACCGCCAGATCGGCTACTCGCTGGCGGACGTGCTCGCCAAGTGCCTCTACGGTCTGCTGATCTTCAAGATCGCACGTATCAAGTCGATGGACGACAGCCCCGAGTTTGCCGACGCTGAGATGAAGGAAGCTCCTTCAAGCAAGTAGCACTCGTACCAATACGAAAGCGGCGGGGGC
>JBMOIL010000054.1:0-14798 GCA_049317345.1 Candidatus Nanopelagicales bacterium | reverse complement strand
GGCACATTGGACGCCACGAGGACAGCACCCACGCTCGACGCCGTGGCCGCCGCCACGATGCCGCGCGGATCCATGGCGGCAATGAAGATCCGCTCCTTGCGCGTAAGGCCGGAGCCGACGGAGCACAGCATGCTCACGAGCGGGCGCTGCACGAGGATGAGCAGGATCGCCACGACGAGGGTCGGCACGAGGATCTGCTCGACGGTGTCGAGTGGCACGAGAGCCGAGATCGACACGAAGAGCACTCCGATGCCGATGGAGACGATCGTGTCGAAGAAGGGGCTCTCCTGGGTCGTGGTCGCGCCCAACCTCCTGGCAATGCGCGGCGCGGCGATGCCCATGAGCAGGGCGGCGAGCAGGCCGCTGTCGTCGCTCACGAGATTGGCGAGCCCCGCGGTCACGAGCACCGAGGCGAGCACCACCTGGGTGGCGAGCATCGCATTGCCGCGCACGAGACGCCCGCCGATGACGAACAGGGCCGTGCCGACCGCGGCGGCCACCATGGCGACGCCGACGCCGCCGAGGAAGATGACGACCCCGTCGGCAATCGTGGTCGCATCACTGGCCTTGATGATCTGGAAGACCACCACGGCGACGAGCGCTCCCAGAGGGTCGAGGATCGTGCCCTCCCACACGAGGATTCCCCGCACGCGACCCGCGGGCCGCGCGAAGTCGAGGATGGGATTGACGACCGTCGGACCCGAGACGATGAGGATCGCGCCCAGCATGATCGCCACGGGCCACGGCATCCCGATGATGAAGTGCGCACCCAGGCTCGCCAGCACGCCCGTGATCGGTGCACCGATGAAGACGAGCCGCCGCACGACACCAAGGTCCTTGCCCTGCAACGTGATCGTCGTCAGGCCGACGCCGCCCTGGAAGAGGATGATCGCGACGACGAAGTCGACGGCGATGGAGAAGACCGGGCCGAGCACCGTCGCGGGCGTGTCGCCCGGCGCGAGGATCCCCAGGAGGAAACCCGCGGGCAGCAGCAGCACGAGCGCCGGGATCCGCAGCTTGGGCGCGATGATCTGGCATGCGGTGGCGATGCCGAAGACCAGGACCACCGCAAGGATGATCTGCTGGCTCGTCGGCTCGGACACGGCGCCACTCTAGGGGCGCGGGCGCCTGAAGTGGAGTAACTCCAGCCCGGGGCCTAGGGTCCAGGGATGACGCATCGACTCCTTGCTCTTGCCGGCGCCAGCATCGCCTCCGCCGCACTCGTCATGGCATCAGCGCTGCCAGCCTCCGCCCACGCGATCGTGGATCTCAGCGGAGCTTCGGCGTACGCCGGCAAGACCTCGATGATGACGCTCGAGGTCCAGCATGGCTGCATGCAAAACCAGCTCGGCATTGACAAGGTCGCGGCGTACTTCAACAAGAAGTTCAGCAAAGTGACACCGCAGGCGGTGACGGGCTGGACGAGCAAGGTCTCGCGGACGTCAGAGGGTCGCAAGGTCGTCTGGACGCTGCAGGGCGATGTGCCCGCCTTCAATGTCCCGACGTTCTTCCCGATGTCGATCACCTGGCCCGCCAAGTCGGGCGTCTACGGCGTGCCCGTCAGGCAGTGGTGCGACGGCGAGACCGTTGTCTGGGACGTGCCCGACGGTCCGGCGACGGCCAACAAGCCATCGCCCACGCTGTATCCACTTCCCCAGATCAAGGTGCTGCCTGCACCGTGACCCGCGGGCCCCTGCCGGGCCTAGACGAAGGTCAGTTTCGCCCGGTACGTGGTCTCGTCCAAGGGGATGAATGTCAGCGAGCCCTTGGCTCCGAGGTACTTGCCTGTGCCGCCCACGATCGGATGCACTATCTCGCCAGTCGGCGCTGCGCCCACGGGAACGACGTACAAGCTCGTCATGGTGATGTCGCTCTTGCCGATGGTGATCTCCATGATCACCGAGCGCTGCTCCGTCCCGCCGATGAGACCGGAGGCGACCGTGACCTGACTGGTCGCGTAGGTGCCGATCTTCTTGCCGTCGCGCGTGGCGCGCACGATGCCCCGGGTCACACGCAGGTCACCGACAGATGGGCCGGCCGCGCCGAGGTCGATGTTCTGCGCGTCCACTCGCTCGAGGAAGACGACGCGATCGGCAGGCACCTTTGCGGCAGAGGCCGAGGGTGCGGCGATGGTGGCGCCTGCCACCAGGGTGACGACGCATGCGGACATGACCAGGCTCTTCTTCATCATGGACGCACGCTAGCGCGACCGACTCCCGCACATCAGGAAGCCTCCGCGACGACGTCGCCGCTACGAGTCGACCGTAGACATAGGCGTCGGCGCCGAGCATCTCCACGAGCTGGACCGTCATCGCGGCGCCCGAATCCTCAAGGCGCAGGTCCTCCGGGCGCATGCCAAGGAGCACCCTTCCCGAGGAAGCCTGGTCGAGGACCGTGCGCTCCACCGGGACGATCGTCCCGGCCAGGTCGACACCGCCGTCGACGATCGCCATCGGTGCAGCACTGGCATCCTTCACCGCCCTCGGATTGCTCGACTGACCCATCGCGAGTCACCGGCCATCAGCAGTCTCCTGCCGATATGCGGGGGGTCTGCGCATCTCCTAGCCTCGGGTGAAGATGGAGTCGATCGAGCAGGGGCGCGAGCACTCGAGCGTGAGCCGGCGTGCTCTCATCACCCTTGTCTCCTCGCTCGCGGCGGTGCTCGCTCTCGCCGCACTCGCCTACGTCGTCGACGCGCGCTGGCGTGCCTCGGCCACGGACGATCTGGTCATCGCCTTCGACGAGACCGTCACCGCGATCGAGTCCGGGGAGCGCCAGGTGAACTCGGTCCTGGAGTACACCGCACCCGGTGACACCGAGAGTGCGCACCAGGAGATCGTGCGGGCTGCCGCCATCGATGCTGCCTCGAAGATCTCCGTCGCTCGCGATCGAGTGGATGCGATCGCGATCCTGCCCTGGCATAGCGATCTGCTCACGGCACGCGAGGAGGCGGACATCTGGCTCGCACTGCGCGCCACGGGGATCACGTCACTGGCCGAGCAGGGGCAGGCGATCTACCCGCCGCAGGGCGAACTCGATGATGCGCGGGCTGCCCTCGTGGGTGCCTTCAGCGAACTACGGTGATGTTGCCCGCCTGAGCAATTACGACGCGGACGGGCTGGCCTGTGGGCATACCTGCACGACGTACTCGTCAATGGCGGCGCCGCCCTCGGCGAACGCAGAGTCACCGAAGACAGCGGTGAGCTCGCCGAGCAGCCCGGTCATCTCCGGGGAGTCCGCGGCCGACTGCTTCACCTGCAGTGCGACCCCCCTCGACGCCGAAAGGAATGCCTCGCCCGCCTGAGGGATATCCGGCAGGGCAGCTTCGAGCTGGTCCAGGGAGTAGGACATGGCGTCCGCAGCGGCGACCGCTGACATCGCGTCGCCGGCTTCCAGGCTGGTCGCGAGATCAGAGAGTGCGACGGAGTAGTCGTCCATCGCCAGCTGCGCCGCGGCACAGTCGAGCACCGGCGCCGCAGGGCTTGATGACGATGCGCCATCGGGGGCCTGGCTGCACGCGGACAGGAGGAGCCCCGCCACGATCAGACCCGCACCGACTCGCCCTGCCGCTCCCCTGCGCCGCATCACGCGCTTAGGCTAGGCGAAACGGCTGACCCGAGTGGCGGGCGCGCCGCGCGGCGAGACAATAGGCGCATGCCCGGACCCGATTCCCTCTATGACCTCACCTTCGTCGACAACCACGGCAAGGAGGTCGCGCTCGCCGACTTCGCCGGCAAACCGGTCCTCGTCGTCAACACCGCGAGCAAGTGCGGCTTCACTCCGCAGTACGACGACCTGCAGAAGCTGCACGAGGAGCTCGGCCCGCAGGGCCTAGTGGTCCTCGGCTTCCCCTGCGACCAATTCGCGCACCAGGAGCCGGGTGACGACACTCAGATCGAGGAGTTCTGCAAGGTCAACTACGGCGTGACCTTCCCGCTCTCGACCAAGATCGACGTCAATGGCAAGGGCACGCACCCGGTCTTCGTCTTCCTCAAGGACCGGGCCGGCGGCATGCTCGGGTCGTCGATCAAGTGGAATTTCACGAAGTTCCTGGTCGCCCCCGACGGCACCACCGTCACGCGCTACGCCCCGAAGACGAAGCCGACGGAGATCGTCAAGGACATCACTCCGCTGCTCGCCGACTAGGCCGGCTGCAGCGACACCGGAAGCGCCGTGACGGCGGCATTGCCGCTGAGCGGGTCGTAGCGGGTGTCCTCGGTGATGTCGTTGACGCTGTCACCGGGCAGCGATGCGGCGTGACTCCAGCCCACGCCCGACCGCGAGCCGTGACCCCATCCGTGCGGCATGCACACGACGCCAGGCATGACCGACTCGCTGATCTCCGCCACAGCCTCGATGGACCCGGCGGCAGTCGACACCCTCACCCGGTCGCCCGCGGCGATTCCCCTCGACTGAGCATCGTCGGGGTGCACGAGCACCGCGCAGTGGTTGCTGCCGCGCGTGAGGCGAGCCGAATTGTGCATCCAGCTGTTGTTGCTCCGCAGGTGGCGGCGCCCGATGAGCAGCAGATCACGTCCCTCCGTGGGCTCCGGCTGCGCGTGCAGTGCCGCCATGAGGCGTGGCCAATCCGCCACCACCACCGGATGATCGAGGCGAATCCGCTTGCCGTCGGTCATGAGTCGGCGCGGCAGCACCGGATGCAGTGCACCGAGGTCGAGGCCGTGCGGATGCTGGCGCACCTTGCGCAGCGACAGCCGTCGACCGTGACGCAGACCCCATGGGCCCGCCCGCAGCGCCGCGTCGACGAATCGGCGCGGCAGGAAGCGTCGACGTGCCGCATCAAGGGCGCGAGCACGACGCGTGCCCATGGTCGATGCCTCGACCCGCCACAGCAGCTCCCGCAGGATGTCGGCGTCTGCGCGCGTGTCGGGCTCCGGCTCGATCACGCGCTCCCCCCAGCGCACGTGATTGCGCACGCTCACCGCGGGGAAGACCAGGTCGAATTCCTCGCGCTCCAGTGCGGTCGTGGGCGGCAGGATCACGTCGGCGTGACGGGTCGACTCGTTGACGTAGTAGTCGATCGCCACGCAGAAGTCGAGTGAGGTGAGAGCCTCATCGATCCGCCGACCCTGCGGCACGGTGAGCACCGGATTGCCCGCCACCAGCACCATCGCCCGGATCTGGCCCTCGCCGGGCGTGAGGATCTCATCGGCGAGAGTGCTCGAGGGGAATTCCGCTGCCACCTCGGGGATCCCCCGCACGCGCGAGCGCCAGCGGTCGTAACCGGGCAGGTCGGTCGTGAGCGCGCCGATGCGCGGCAGGTCGAACGCCGGCTCCGCGAGCATCCAGCCACCCACCTCGTCAAGGCGGCCGGTGAGCACATTGAGCACGTGCACGAGCCAGTACGCCGTGGTGCCGAACTCCGTCTGGCACACACCGAGACGCGCGTAGACCGCGGCACGCCTGGCTGACGCGAACTCACGGGCCAGTCGGCGGATGGTCTCGGCGGGCACGCCGGTGCGGCGCTCGGCGTCCTCGGGTGTCACCTGGTGCACGAGTTCCTGCACCGCATCGAGTCCGTCGACGTAGGACTCGGCCCGTCCGGGACGGGCGAGGCCTTCCGTGACGATGACGTGCGCCATAGCTGCGAGGAGGAAGGCGTCGGTGCCGGGCTGGATGAAGACATGCTCATCGGCGATGTCGGCGGTCTCGGTGCGTCGCGGGTCGACGACGACGAGCCGGCCGCCGCGCTCGCGCAAGCGCTCGAGTCGCCGCTTGATGTTGGGCGCGGTCATGATCGAGCCGTTGGAGACGAGCGGGTTGCCACCGACGACGAGCAGGAAGTCGGTGCGATCGACGTCGGGCACCGGGAGCAGCAGCGGTGATCCGAAGAGCAGGTGCGACAGCAGGTGCTGCGGCTGCTGGTCGACACTCGCCGCGGAGTAGCGATTGCGCGTGCCCAGCGCCTTGAGCAGCTGCGGGATGTAGATGATGGGCGCCCAGCCGTGGGTGATCGGGTTGCCCAGATAGAAGCCGATGGCGTCCCCGCCGTAGCGCGACCGGATGTCGAGGAGTCGAGAGGCGACGAGGTCGAATGCCTCGCTCCAGGTCATCTCCTCCCAGCGGTCCCCCACGCGGCGTACCGGGCGGCGTAGTCGATCGGGGTCATGCGTGAGGTCCTGCAGCGCGACCCCCTTGGGGCAGAGGTAGCCCTGGCTGAAGGGGTCGGCCGCGTCGCCACGGATGCTCGTGACGCGATTGGCCTCGACCGTGATCTCCAGCCCGCACGATGCCTCGCACAGATTGCACGCGCGGTAGTGGACCGACATGCCATGCCTCCGCCCGTGCGCCGCTCCTCTGGTGCGCCGAGCCTAGGTGCTCGCCACCCCCACCGCACGCGGGTAGCGTCACCCCGTGACCGTGCGCGAACTTCGCCTGGGCCGCCGCCCCGGCTGGGCGACGGCACTCGCGGCGGCCACGGCAGCGATCGGCGTCATCCTGGCCGTCCGGGGTCTGCGCGGATCCCCGCCCCTGCTCATCATCGGAGGCGTCCTCGTTGTCGCCGGGCTGCTCGCCTACTTCCGCGCCCTGCGTCCGTGGTTCCTCGACGAGCAGGGACTCTCCCTCGCCAGTCACCGCCGACTGCTGTGGTCGGAGGTCACGCGGATCCAGGTCGTCGAGAAGACCCCCAAGGGTGCGGACAAGAGCTCACCCCGCGTCGATCTGACCGTGAGCACATCCGCTCGCACGGCGACACTCCAGCTCACCTCGCGCAAGGATGCGGACAGGGTCGCAGCTCTCCTTAGGCAGTGTCTCCCCGCGCATGTCGAGGGCCGCGAGGGTCTGCGGCTTGTCGACGCTGCATGGAAGCACGTGACGTGAGCTCCGATCCACTCATCGGTCTCGCCGGGTGGAGCGAGGCGGTGAGCAAGCACCGCACCTACTTCCCCGGCTCCGGCAGTGGGCTCACGCGCTACGCCGAGACGTTCTCCATGGTCGAGGTCAACTCCTCCTTCTATCGCGCCGTGCGCGCCGAGACCTTCGCGTCTTGGGCGGAGCAGACACCCCCGGGCTTCCGCTTCAGCGTCAAGATCAACCGCGCGGTCACCCACGCCGCCCGGCTGTCGGCCAATGCCAAGCTCGAGCAGGCCCTGGAACCGATGATGAGCCTGGGCCCCAAGCTCGCCGCCGTGCTCATCCAGCTGCCGCCCACCCTGGTCACCGACCCCGAGCGCGATGCGGCCTTCCTCGAGCGGCTCCGGAGCCTCTACTCAGGAATGGTCGCCTGGGAGCCGCGGCATCCCTCCTGGGAATCCCCCGAGGCGGCCCACCTGCTGGCGGAGCATGGGATCACCCCCGTGCGCACCACTATCCCTGAGGCGGGCGCGGCACGCGCCGGGCCGGGCCAGCCCGACAGGGGCGGCTTGGCCGTCCCGCCGGGCACCTACGTCCGGCTCCATGGCACGCCCCGCCGCTACTACAGCGCCTACTCGACCGCCGACCTCACGTCGCTCTCGCAATGGCTGCGGGCCGCGCCGTCACCGTCGATCGTCATCTTCGACAACACCGCGAGCTCCGCGGGTGTGCGCAATGCCATCGAGTTGAGCGAGCTGCTCGCTTAAGCCGATGCCTGTCGTGCACGCCAGGCCTCGCGCGCAGCGGTCCACGCACCCGTGCACCACAGTGCCCAGATGACCAGCACAGGCTGGAAGAGCAGTCGGACGCCGCGCGCAAGATCGCTATCCAGGCCGAAGGCATCGCGTGCCTCGATGAACTGCCAGATGTTGCCGGGGAAGACGATGACGAAGAACGCCGCCACGATCCATCCGACAATCGCGCGCTGCTTGCGCACGACGATGAGGGCGAGCCCAAGGGCGATCTCGACCACTCCCGACGCGTAGACGACGAACTCCGGAGCGGGCATCCAGGGGGGCACCTGAGCCGTGAACTCCTGGAGGTTAATGAAGTGGCCGACCCCGGCAATGAGCAGGAAGACTCCGAGCACGAGGCGTGCGAGCGTGGTGATCACCCCTTGATGATCCCCGGTCCGTGTCTTTATGCCACTCGCACACGCGGATCGGGCTACATTCGTGCTGATGGATTGGGTCAAGGCCCTCGGCATCGCGGTGCTGCTCATGGCGTCGTTCACCGCGGGGATCTGGCTTGCCATCGCACGCCCGGGCCCGCTCCTGCCGTGGGAGTCGACATCCGTCGCCGCCGAGTCCGCTCCTGCATCCGCATCGGCCTCCCCTGAGCCGACGCCGACGATCAGGACGCCGTACACCGGTCCGGTGCTTGCCTTCGGCGACTACGTGCTCATCAGTGCAAAGCGCTGCCTCAAGAAGCTCGACTACGAGATCGATGCGACCACCGACCGGCGAGTGACCGATGCCGTCGTGGATCTGCGTGCACGCGGCGAGAACATCCCCGACGGAGTGCTCATCCACCTCGGCGCCAACGGCGGCGCCTCGGCACAGGATCTCGACGCGATCATGCAGATCCTCGGCCCCGATCGCACGGTCGTGTGGACGACGATCCAGATCCCCGACGACCCCGAGCGCTACACATTCGAGCAGGACACCAATGCCGCAATCGCGGGGCTGGCTGAGACCTACCCCAACGTGAAGGTCTTCAGCTGGAATGCGATGTCGCCCACCAACCCCGACTGGCTCAACGCCGACGGCAGCATGACCAAGCTGGGCTGCCAGGCCTTCGCCGACTTCGCCGATCGGGTGATGCGGGGCTAGTCCTCCGAGTGGACGATCCAGACCTTGCGCAGAGGCTCGGTGATCACCCAGGTGGTCACGTCGTCCGGATGCAGCACGCCGACGACCCCCGGTGCGAGCTCGATCACGTTGCCATGCTGGTCGGTCACCGTGCCCCGGCCCTCGATGACGACGAAGATCTCGTCGTCGAAGGAGTCGGTGGAGGTGCCCGCGGAGTGCTCCCACACGCCGACGTCGAAGCCGGCGTCAGACCACACCTCGGCGATCGCCGTACGCACCCCTGCGGTGACGGACTTCTCGCCCGGGAGATCGGACCACTTGGTGGAGATATCGCGTGCCTGGAAGGACTGAATCATGGAGGCAATCTAGACGACCCGGGGGCCTCCCGGGAAGCCGCACCGTACCCTTGCCCTGACCGGGGAGGGACATGGCCAGGCATACGAAGCCGCTGACACCACCGACAGCGCCCATCGACGACATCTTCGCTTTCTGCAACCACGTCGCATGGCAGGCCGGCGGCCCCGTGCTCATGTACGACAGTGCGTGGGGTGTCATTGCCTACTCGACCCTGAACCAAGGGCTGGACGACGTACGTCGATCCATCATCCTGCGCCGCGAACTCCCCACGGACGACAGAGTTTCAGCCGTCCGCCGATCATCGGAGGAGCGCTTCGATGATGGGACGTCCTGCTTCGAGGTCCCTGACATACCGGGAGTCCAGACGCGCCGCGTCGCGGCACCGATTCGCCTGCTCGGCGTCCACGTCGGGTCGCTGTGGATCGCCGAGTCCGCAGGGCCCTTGCACCCGGAGGTCCTGGACATCGCGGATCACGCGGCCAAGGAAGCCAGCTTGTACTTCCAGCTGCGTGACGACCAGAGGCGCCGCGAGGCTGATCGCTTCGCGCGGATGCTGCTGGAAGGCAATCAGGACGAGACCCTTCTCGGGCAGTACCTCGGCATTCCGGCCGCAACTCCCTTCCGCGTGGTGTCGGTCTGGCACGGCGGCGTCGCGGACTTGCAGGAGCAGGCGCGCGAGGTGGCGCGTGTGCTCGCCGAGCGCCAGCCCGCTCGTCACCTCGCTATCGACTGCCCGGAATGCATCTACGTCGCCTTCTACTCACCGGACTCGCCCACGGACGTCAACGAATCCGTGCGCGCCTTCGGCCAGGACATTGCCGCGGCGGACGGGCGTCTGCTCGTCGGCGCGGGGCGCCTGACCACTCGGCTGGGCCACGCCGCCAAGTCGAAGTCCGATGCCGACAAGGTGGTGACCTATCTGCGGCGGACACCAGGGCAGCAGGTCGGCAGCGTCAACACGATGCGCTCACAGATCACGCTCATGCGCCTCGTGGAGATCCTCGACGGCCAGTTCGAGCCGCTGGCCGACGCTCTTCGACCACTCACGGCGCTTGAGGCGGAGGATCGCGATGAGGCGCTGCGCACGCTGAATGCCTACTTCTGCAATCCGGGCAACGCATCGGAGGCGGCACGTGAGTTGCACATCCACCCCAACACCTTCCGCTACCGCATCGCGAAGGTGGCCGACCTGCTCGGGCTAGACCTCGAGGATCGAGACACTCGACTGATCGTGGAGTTGGAATTGCTCCGCCACCGCTTCAGCGACTGAGTCCGGACATCCTGACCCGGGACATAGGGCGACCCCTCGCCGGTTCGGGGGGGATCCTGCGAGGGGTCGCGCCGCTACCGTAACCCCTCACCCCCTCGGAAGCGACTGTCGAAAGTGACAAGTTTGGGGTCCCCCTCAGTGCACATTGACCAATCGCTGACCGGTGATCGGCGGGGCCCAAATCCCCTTCCACATCAGTTACGTGTGGTGTTGATCACTCGACGTGCGCCGTTCCTTCACGCCTGCTCGAGCCAGACGCACCGCCGTAAAGATGAGGAGCGCTGCGAAGAGCCAGGTGAGGACGGTGAGCGGAAGCCGCTGCGCCAGTGCCGCGCCCACAAGGCCGCCCACGATCCCACCGAGCCCGAGCATCGCGCCCGAGCGCCAGTCTGTGGTGCCCTGTCGTGACTGACGCAGTGCTCCCATGAGGGCGATAGGCCCCATCACCGCGAGCGACGTGCCTGCCGCCAGCCTGATGTCGTAGCCGAAGGCCGTGACGAGGAGGGGCACGAGGAGGATTCCCCCGCCGATGCCGAAGAGTGCGGAGAGCAGCCCCATCGCCACTCCGCTCACGACGTAGGCGACCACGATCGCGGGATCGATCTCAGGAGGGACTGCCCCGGCATCGGAGACCGGAGTGGTGACCATCCTGAGTGCGGCCGCGAGGAGGACGACCGCGAAGGCGATCTGCAGCACCCAGCTGTGCAACCGGGCCACGAGCGCGCTGCCTGCGACGGCCCCGATCAGGCCACCGACGAGCACCGCCCCCGCGGCGGTCCAGGCCACATTGCCCGCTACGGCGTACTGCACCAACCCCGCGGCCGCAGCCATGGCCACCATGACCAGTGAGGTCGCCTGGGCCTGCTTCTGCCCCCAGCCGCGCACGAGCACGAGGTAGGGCACGAGCACAAGCCCGCCACCGACGCCGAAGAGGCCCGAGACCACGCCCGCACCTGCGCCGACTCCGACGTCGCGCGCCCCTGCCGCTGGCATCGCCGACCTCCCTGGGAAGCGAAGGTGGCTTCCGGCGCCGACGATAGCCTGCCCACGTGCCTCGACCCGCGACCCTCGATCACGTCGTCATCCGTGCGACGGACCTCGAGACAGGTGCGGCGTACGCCGCTGAAGAACTCGGCGTCACCATGTCTGCCGGCGGGGCCCACGCAGCCATGGGCACGCACAACCTCCTGAGCGGACTGGGCGGTCCCTACCTCGAGGTGATCGCCATCGACCCGTCTGCGGACGCACCGGATCGGGCTCGATGGTTTGCCCTCGACGAGGCGCCCGAGAACGCCGATCCCCACCTGGCGGCATGGATCCTGCGCGTCGATGATCCGGTGCCCAGCGACGAGACCGGTCCTGCCCTGGCACTCGCCCGCGGTGACCTCAGCTGGCGCGTCACCGTGCGCGACGACGGCCGCATGCCCTTCGACGGCGCGGGCCCGGGCCTCATCGCATGGGACGGCGCTGCGCCGTCACTGCCCACGGGCGCGGCCCGGCTCATCTCCGTCATCGCCATCCACCCGGACCCGACAGCCCTGAGCGCCTTCCTCGACGACCTGGACCTCGCCGCCCCGGTGAGCGTGCAGGCGGGAGAGTCGCCCCGTGTGCTCGCCGCCTTCGACACCCCGCTCGGCCCGCGCATCCTCACCAGCGACGCCCGCGGCATCGACGTGATCACCGAGCGCCAGGCAGCGATGGACCTCTTCCATCGCACGTGGCGCTACCTCGACCGCGAGGATCGCGTCGCCGAGCACGACGAGGCGATGATCGCGAGTGCGGAGGCAAGCCTGTGGCATTGGCGACGCGTGGGAGCCGCGACCCAGTGGGCGATCGGTGAGTGGCAGTGCAGTCGCGTGCACGCCGTCCTCGGGGATGGCGAGCGTGCACTGGCCCATGCGCAGCGCTGCCTTGAGATCGCCGAGGCCGATCGGGTCGATGACTTCGTGCCCGCTTCGGCGCACGAGGCCCTCTCGCGCGCTTACGCCGTACTCGGAGACATGGAGGCGGCGCGCGAGCAGCGCAACCTCTCCTATCGCCTCGCCGTCGAGCTTGATGATGAGGAGCGCGACGTGATCGAGCATGACCTTGGGACCATCCCCATCCCCCTAGGGTGACTCCGTGAGCACGCCTGGGGAATCCACTCCCGCGCACTGGGATGCGGCGTATACCGCGGGCGACACCACGCGCGGGTGGTACCAGTCGCAGGCCACGATGTCGTTGCGCCTCATCGAGTCCACGGATCTGCCCGCCGCCTCGAGCATCGTGGATGTGGGATCGGGCGCGTCCGTGCTCGTCGATGACCTTCTGGCCGCGGGCTACTCCGACATCACATGCATGGACCACTCCCCCGTCGGCCTGCAGGTCGCCCGCGATCGCCTGGGAGATCGTGCGCGCGACGTCGACTGGATCGTCGCCGACCTGCTCACCTGGCAACCACCACGCACCTACGACATCTGGCACGACCGTGCGGTGTTGCACTTCCTCCTCGACGAAGCCGATGTCGCGGCGTACCGCCGCACGATGCTCGCCGGCACGCACGCGGGCTCATGGCTCGTGCTCGGCGTCTTCGGGCCCGAGGGCCCGCAGATGTGCGCGGGGCTGCCCGTCCGCCGCTACGACGACACCGGCATCGACGCGCTACTCGGAGGCGACTTCACTCGCAGCGAGAGGGTCGTCGTGGATCACGTGCGCCCTGACGGCGACGCACAGCAGTACCTCTGGACGCTCGCGCGCCGCCAAAGGTGACCTGACCGCTAGACCCAGAAGTCGCGCAGCAGCGTGATGTCGTCGTCGGCCTGCGCCACGCCCTCCTGCACCGCGTGCACGGCCAGGCGAGGGTCCATCACGTCTTCCGGCACCTGCGTGCGCGGCACGATGCGCAGGGCTTCGGTGCCACTCGCCTGCAGGTCCGCGAACTCCTGCCGGATCGACTCGGGCGTCATCGTCCCCCACGCGAGGTCGGGTTCGGAGCCGTCGACGAGGGAGATGACGAGCGCGCGGCGGGCGCCCGCGACGAGATCGAGGTGGACTCCCGTGCCGGCGACGCCGCCGTCCATGCACTTGCGGTCCTGGATCGGCTGCGGGGCGAAGATCCCGGGCACGGCACTGCTCGCTGCTGCAGCGCGCGCGAGTGGCACGGCCGCGGACCGGGTGACGACGATGCGCTCGCCGGTGAAGGCGTCGACGCAGGTGATGTGCAGCCGCGACGAAGGCCAGCGGCGCATGCGCAGGATGACGCTGAAGTTGCGTGCCGTCACCTCGGCGGTCGGGGTGCGGGCGGCAAGAGCAGCGAAGCCGATTTCGCGCAGGGTCTGCGGCTGGCAGTCGCGCGCGTCGCGGAAGGAGTCGAGGGCGCGCTCGCAGCTCGGCTCCAATGGACCCGAGGCGGCCATGCGCGCGAGCAGGCCGGGTGCGCGGGTGAGCAGGTCGACGGTGCGCCCGAAGCCGGCGAGCTTCTCGCCCGCGAGGATGCTCGCCACGATCGAGCCCGCCGAGGTGCCCACGAGCCGATCCGCGAGTCCCAGCTGCAAGCCCAGTTCTTCGAGGCGACGCAGGTAGCCGGTCTGCCATGCGACGAACCAGATGCCACCGCCACCGAGCACGAGACCGCGCTCGATCCCCCTGCCGTAGCGCGCGTCCATGCTGCGCGGAAGTGCGATCTGGACCACGGCGTCACCCTAGTCGGCCGCCCCCTAGGCTGCGTCCATGAGCACAGTCATCGAGTACACGATGTTCGTCAAGCCCGAGGCCTTTGACGAAGTCATGGCCGCCTACATCGAGTTCGCCGACGCCTTCGGCGTCGAGAACCCCTCGGAGGACCTCATCCTCGTCACGGGCGATCGCGATGGCGGAGTCATCCGCGGCATCGGGATCTTCGAGAGCGACGTCGAAGCCGAGGTCGCGGTGGACGACTCGATCTTCGTGCGCTTCCGCGAGCGCATCGCACCGCACCTGACCGAGGAGCCGATCCGCGAGGCACTCGACCTCGTGCACATCTTCGTCAAGGACTAGCTGCGTCAGCGGGGACGGGTCGCCCGCGTGGTCGAAGACGTGGCTGATGCGTCGTCGATGACGGCGACCACCCGCACGCCAAAGGACATGCCCTTCTTGGCACCCACCTTGGCCCATGTCACCGAGCTAGACGTGCGCTCGGTGCGAGCGACCTCCTTCCAGGTGCTCCCGGCCTTGACCTCAACGATGAAGCCATCGGGAGCCGGGGCCCCGGCCGCATAGGTCCAGGTCACCGCGATGCCGGCCTTGCCCACCTTGACCGTGGGCTTGCTCGGTGCCACGGGGACCGGATCGGGATCGGGGCTCGGCGTCACCGTCACCCGACCGGCGGTGACCCGCGCGTTGTCCGCCGATGTGCCCTGTGACCACCAGGCCCGCACGCTGCCGTCAGGCATCACGACGGCATCAGGATCGAAGGCACCCTGGCCGGTGGGCGCGGTGTAGACCGGAGCATCCGCATCGAAGTCCCA